>HF985452.1:290-11763 GCA_000432015.1 Clostridium sp. CAG:1024
GCTGACAGCGGCGGTGGACGACGCGGCGCTCAAAAAAGCCGTGGAGGACAGAGATTACACGGTCACGGCGATCCGCTGAGACCGCATGCGAAACGATGCAAAAAGGCGGTGACGGCAAGCATGTACGGCGCGATCCTCGGAGACATGATCGGCTCGGTGTACGAGTTCCATAACGTCAGGACGAAGGCGTTTCCCCTGTTCACGGCGGAGAGCGGGATCACGGACGACAGCATCATGACCGTCGCCGTCGCAAGCGCGCTTTTGAAACACAAGCGGGAGGGACTGCCGTTCGGGGCGGCTGTGGTGCAGGAAATGCAGTCGTTCGGCAGACGCTATCCCGCGCCGAAGGGCGGATACGGTGCGCGCTTCTCCCGCTGGCTGCGGGAAAGGGATCCAAAGCCCTACGGGAGCTACGGCAACGGCGCGGCCATGCGCGTTTCTCCCTGCGGCATCGCGGCGGGTTCGTTGGACGAGGCGCTGTCCCTTGCGGAAAGCTCCGCTGCGGTCACGCATGATCATCCGGAGGGCGTCAAGGGCGCAAAGGCCACGGCTGCGGCGGTCTATCTTGCACGCACGGGTGCGGACAAGCCGGCGATCCGCCGCTATATCGAGGAGAGCTATTACCCGCTCAACGAATCGGTCGAAGAGATCCGACGATACTACGGCTTTGATGAAAGCTGCCAGGGAACGGTGCCGCAGGCGATCGAGTGTTTTTTGGAGTCGGAGGACTTTGAGGATGCGATCCGAAACGCGGTCTCCATCGGCGGCGACAGCGACACGGTCGGCGCGATCACAGGCGGCATTGCTTGGGCGTATTACGGAAAAAACGGACCGACGGACGGTATGCGCGCGCTCAGGACGCAGGCGGAGGCACGGCTCCCGGGCGATCTTTTAGAGGTCGTGCGGGCGTTTGCGGACGCAGAGCAAGGGGGATACGATTTCTTTTCTTGAAGGACAGAAACAAAAGACATTGCGAGACGGGGTGCGTGGGTCGGCAAGGCGTTTCCCGCGTATCCCGGCTTCATTCGTACTACGAAAAACGGACGGCTCGTATGTGAGCCGCCCGTTTTGTGCCGCGCACCCGCGAAACCGGCAGAAGCACGAAAAGCGGCTGTCCCGAAAATGATGTTCTTTTGCTGCTTTTCTTCTAAAAAGAAAAGAAGGGGACGTTCCCGCTCCGTATTCTGTTCAATCCGCGCCCGCTGTGGTACAATGATCCCACTATGAAACGTCTGGACTTTCTTATGATCGGCCTTGCGGTGCTGCTGTCGCTGCTTCCGCTCGCCTTCCTGCTTCAACCGGCGCCGAAACATGCGGTCGTGACCGTATCGCAGCGCGGCGAGGTGCTGTATGAAGGCGGGCTGTTCGACGACGCCGTTGTCACGACCCCGGACGGCGGCAATACCATTGAGATCAAGGACGGCGAGGTGCGTATGATCGCCGCCTCATGTAAGGACGGACTGTGCCTTTCCGCCGGTATTGCGACTGCGGCAAAGCCGATCGTGTGCCTGCCGCATGAACTGACCGTTCGGATCTCGGACGGAAAGGAGGCGCCGCTCGATGCAGTCACACGCTGACGTTAAGCGCCTCTGTACGGCCGCACTGCTGTCCGCCATGGCGCTCGCACTGCAATACCTTGAGTCGCTCCTGCCGCCGCTCGTTCCGGGCATCCCGGTCAAGCTCGGACTTGCAAACCTTGTGACACTGTATACCATGCTCCGGTTTTCCCGGCGCGACGCTTTTATCGTGTCCGCTTTGCGCGTGCTGCTGTTTCCGCTGCTCTCGGGCGCGGTGTCCGGCTTTTTCTATGCCGCCGCGGGAACGCTGCTGTCGTTTGCCGTCATGGCGCTGTTGCTTCCGCTCGTCAGGGCGGGCCGCCTGAGCCCCGTCGGCCAGAGCGTCGCGGGCGCGTTCCTGTTCCATGTCGGGCAGACGCTCGTGGGGCTTTTGACCGTGGGCCGCGCCATGCTCGCTTATTTCCCCTATATGGGGCTCATCTCCATTCCCGCGGGCGCGCTCACGGGGTTTCTGGCAATGCTTCTTGCAAAGCGTCTTGCAGGCGCGCGACCGTCCGCCAGTCCGCGATCGTAACGCCCGTGTAGTAGTGCAGCAGGATCTCCCTGTAGTCCGCGCCGGCCTCCGCCATGCCGTTCGCACCCGTCTGACTGAGCCCGACGCCGTGTCCGAAGCCCTTGGTATCGAGCCGTACCGTCTTTCCCGTGAGCGTTACGGTAAACAT
The DNA here is from genome assembly GCA_000432015.1 of Clostridium sp. CAG:1024. Lineage (GTDB taxonomy): Bacteria > Bacillota > Clostridia > Christensenellales > CAG-138 > CAG-1024. The sequence goes on from HF985452.1 coordinate 2,530, forward strand.
GGCGCTGTCCAGCCCGATGAGATACCGAAACTGCTTGCCTGTGATCTGTACGCCGCCCAGGCGTATTTTTTTGACCCTGCCGCTCTCCGTACGCGATATCACGGCAATCTGCTCGCTGAGCCGGTCCGGCTTGAGCTTTGCGTCTGCGTATGCCTTGTTCACCTTGTCGCAAAATTCCCGGTAGGAAAGCCGCACCGTGCCGCTGAGCCGCGAAGTTCCCGTTTCGAGGCCGCTTTCCACGGCGCGCAAGTACGGCTCCGCCGCTGCGAACACATTTTCCGAATCCTCTGTGTAGCCGCCGGAGGCGCTGTGGTAGAGCGCGTCGATCGGCTCGCTCTCATAGAGCAGGATCTCGCCTGCGGTCGCGCGTACCGCGGCTTCCACACGGGCGTGGTTGCTGGCATAGGTGTTTGTCCAGCGTGCCTGCTGCCGCTCCGTTGAGGCAAAGGCCTGACAGCAGTTGCTTCCCGTGCAGACGTCTGCGCCGGTCGCTTTGCAGCCGCCGCGCAGCAGCTTTCGGATCGTATAGGTGCGCGCCGCCACAGCCTGCGCCGCGAGCGCTTCCGCCTCGAAGGACGCAGGCATCTCCGCCGCCACCACGCCCACGAGGTACTCCTCCAGCGGACGCTCGCTGATCTCGCCCGTGCGGCGGTCGCATACGGATATGATCAGATCCGTATCCGGCGGCAGCAGGCTTTCCTGCTGTTCCTGCTGCGATTCCTGCTCCGGCGGCCTTCTTGCATACAGGCAGCCCCGGATCATCAGCACGCAAAGCCCGATCGTCACGGCAAGGGCAACGACCTTTTTCCAGCAGACCCGGTACACGGCTTCCTCCTTTCCCGCCCGCGTCCGGGCGGCAGAAAGATTCCCTTTATCGTATTTTCTTTTGCGGGCATTCATGCTAAAATGGATAAAATCAGACACGAAAGGATGCATTCTTTTATGATACAGTCAGAGCTGCAGCAGCGTGCCCATGCGGGCGACCGCGAAGCGTTCCGGGAGATCTATGAGACCTACAGCCGCGAGGTCTATGCGCTGGCACAGCGGCGCTTCAACGACGCAGAAAAGAGCCGCGGGATCGTGCGGCAGGTCTTTCTTTCACTCTATCGCGAGCTGCTGCATGAGGACGAAGATATCGATATTCCTGCGCGCGTTTCCGCGATCGCCGATGAGGAGATCCGCATTCGCCGCATCGCGGACGGCGACCTGTCCGAGGATACGTTGAAAGCGCAGTGCGCGCTCGCCGAAGAGCCGGATACGAGTGGCACCATGGAGCGTATCCGCCGCCGCATGGATGCGGAGCAGGAGCGGGATGCGGGCGAAGCGGGCTCCGAAGAGCCTGCGGTGCAGCCCGCCGTCCCCACAGAAACGATGCAGGGAACCGTGCCGCAGGCGCGCGCCAAGGACGCGGCACAGCCGGAGCTTTTGCAAACGCCGAAAAAGAAAAAACGCGCGAGTACGGGCGGCACGATCGCCGCGATCGTTGCGGCGGTGCTGTTTCTGGTGTTCCTCTGGCTGCTTGCGGGCATTCTCATGGATCTCGACGTTATTCCGAGCTTTGACCTCGGGTACCGCTGGTTCAACGAGCATATATTCGACTTCTTCCGCATCTGACGCGGGAGTTTTCTTTCCACGGAGCGTATCCTATGACCTGTCGTTTTTCTCCCGACGCGGCCAAGCGTGAGCAAACGCCCGTCGATAACAGCTTTATTGCCGATTTTCTGCCCGCGGCCGGCGCTTTGGAACTCAAGGCGTATCTGTACGGGCTCATGCAGTGCTGCCACCCCGGCATGGACGGCTCCATGGCGGATGCGCTCGGCGTTACGCAGGAGGCGCTCACCGGGGCGTTCAGCTATTGGCAGTCGCAGGGGCTTGTACGCATCGTATCGGAAAAGCCGCTCACGGTCGAGTATCTTTCCGTACAGGAGTCCGGGATGGACGCCGCCATTCCGACAAAGTACGGCAGCCTTGTCGCAAGGCTCAACTCGCTCACCGCGCCGCGCCAATTCGGTATGCGCGAGCTCAAGCATGTCTACGACTGGATCGAGGTCTACGGACTTGAGGAGGGCGCAGTACTCGAGCTTGTCGGCTACTGCATGGAGCAGAAGGGCCGCCGCGTGAGCATCAATTACATGAGCGCCGTTGCGGAGAGCTGGGCGGAGGAGGGCGTGCGTACCTTTGAAGCCGCGCGCGCCGCGATCGAAAACTATTCCCTGCGCCGTCACGGTGCGACCGTGATCCTCCGGCAATGGAACAAAAAGCGTCGTCCCACGCAGGCGGAAATGGCGCTCTATGACAAGTGGACGACCGAATGGGGCTTTACCGAGGACGCGATCCTTGCAGCGCTGCCGCGGCTCACGGTGTCCGCAAGCCCGAATTTTACCTATCTTGACGAGCTGCTCGATTCTCTCAGGGAGAAGCGTCTGACCGGCGCGGAGGACATCGCGACAGACGATGCCAAGACCGCGCAGGAGCGCGCCTTTGCAAAGCTGCTGTTCGAGCGCGCGGGCAAGGTCGAGCCCGCAACGCAGACCCAGCGCGCGCAGATCGACCTGTATCTGTCGGAATACGGGATGCCGCGCGAGCTGCTGCTGTATGCCGCCGACCTGAGCCGCGGCGCCAACGAGCCGTTCGGACGCATGAAGCTGCTGCTGAACGACTGGCACGGCAAGGGGATCCGCACCGTGGCCGAAGCGGAAGCCTGTCAGTCCGAACGCGAAAAACAGGCAAGATCGGCCGGACGGACGTACCGCGGCGCAAAGAAAGACTATGCCATGCACACCATCAGCGACGAGGATTTCGAGCGCCTGTTTCTCGATCTCAATCAGGACATCGGCGAGGAGTAAAACCGCGTGAACACAGAAATCGAACGCATCTATGACGGGATCCGCCGCGCGGAACGGCGGGCGCAGGCGCAGCGTACCGAAACCGCTTACCGGCGCGCGCCGGAGCTTGCTGCGCTCGAGCAGGAGCGCAGGGACGTTTTTGCATCCGCTGCCGCAAAGCGCTTCGGCGCGGACGAGGCTGCGGAGCGGTTTTCGCGTCTCGATGCGCGTGAGCGGGAACTGCTCGCGCAGGCGGGGCTCCCCGCAGATACGCTTTCGCTGCACTACCGCTGCGAAGTATGCCGCGACACGGGCTATGTCGGCGGCGCGTCCCGCCGTCCCTGCGGCTGCCGCCTGCTGCTTGCGGCAAAGCTCGATTCCGGCGTCGGCGTCAACGATCGAGAAACGTTCGAGCGCTTTTCGACGGAGATCTATCGCGATGAAGGACAGAAAAAGCGCAGCGTCAACGCGAAGAACTGGTGCATGGCCTACGCGGACGCGCTGCCGACGCCGGAACGCAGAAACGTGCTGCTGCTCGGGATGCCGGGACTCGGCAAGTCGTATCTTGCGAACGCCGTGGCCTACCGGGCGCTCGGCCGCGGGATCGCCGCACGGCGCGTCACGGCGTATACCTTTGTTCAGGACATGCTGCTTGCGATCCAGGGCAGATCGCGCAGACAGGCGGCCTTTCTGGACGTTCCCCTGCTCGTGATCGACGATCTTGGGAGCGAACCGGTCATTCCGAACGTCTCGGAGGAGGCGCTGTTCAACCTCATCAACGAACGGACGATTCGGAACAGGAACACCATTGTTGTGACCAATCTGTCCGTCGCCGCCTTGCAGGAGCGCTACGGCGAACGCGTGACTTCGCGTCTGACCGACAGGAGCACCGCACAGCTCATCCGCCTGACGGGCGAGAATCTTCGCTGGAGCGACGGCCTATGCTGACGCTCATCGCCACCCCCATCGGGAATCTGTCGGACATCACCTACCGCGCGGTCGAAACGCTCCGGGCGGCGGATGTTGTGTACTGCGAGGACACCCGGCGCACCTTGCAGCTGCTCAACCACCTGGACATCAAAAAGACGCTCGTTTCCTGCCATGAGCACAACGAACGCGAACGCGCGGAGGAGGTCGTCTCCCATCTGCGCGCAGGACGTTCTGTCGCCTATGTTTCGGACGCCGGCATGCCGGGCATTTCCGACCCGGGCGCAGCGCTCGTTTCCGCCTGCATCGCGGCGGGTCTGCCCTACACGGTGTTGCCCGGTGCATCTGCCGTGCTGACTGCCGCCGTGCTGTCGGGGCTGCCCTGTCGTACTTTTTCGTTTTACGGTTTTCTGCCGCGGGATTCCAAGGGGCGCAGGGCCTATCTGGAACGGATCGCCGCCTGCGGCCAGCTCGCCATTCTTTATGAAAGCCCGCACCGCGTCGGCGCGACATTTGCGGCGCTGCGTGACGCGCTCGGCGACCGCCCCGCGGCGCTGCTGCGCGAACTGACGAAGAAGTTTGAATCCGTGGAACGCGGCACGCTGTCCGAGCTTGCTGCGCGGTTCTCCGACACGGAGCCGAAGGGCGAATGCGTGATCTGCGTGCTTGCCGCGCAGGAGGAGCATGCCCCGGTCGAAACGGATGCGCTCGACGCGCTGCTTTTGCGCGCGCTCGAGGACGGATTTTCTGTCAAGGACGCCGCCGCGCTTGCCGTTGAACGGCTCGGCGTAAAGAAAAAGGACGCCTACGCCCGTGCGCTTGATCTGCGCGAAGAAGAAGCGTGACCGATCCGCACACGCCGGGAGCGGACCGGCCGATGGAAGGTGCATATGCGGAAGAAGCTGTTTCCGATCCTCTCTGCGCTTGCCGCAGCGATCCTGTATGCGGTCGGCATCCCTTTGTCCAAAGTTTTGCTCAGAACAACGGAGCCGGTGTATCTTGCCGGCTTTTTGTATCTCGGCGCGGGCCTCGGAATGCTGCCGCTTTCCCGCGTTACCCGCAGGGAGCGCGCGGCGCGTCTTGATCGGAGCGATCTGCCGTATACGCTCGGCATGATCGTGCTCGACATTGCCGCGCCCATTCTTCTGCTGCTGGGACTTCGCAGCACGCCCGCCGCCGCAGTCTCGCTTATCGGAAATTTTGAGATTGTCGCGACCGCGCTCATTGCGCTGCTGCTGTTTCACGAACGTATTTCACCGCTCATGTGGCTTTCCGTTCTGTGCCTGACCGCCGCGTGTCTGCTGCTGTCGCTCGGCGGCACGGAACGATTGTCCTTTTCGCCAGCGTCACTGCTCGTGCTCGCGGCCTGCGCCTGTTGGGGGCTCGAAAACAACTGTACGAGAAAGCTCTCCGGCAAGGACGCTTATGAGATCGTCATTCTGAAGGGCATTTTTTCCGGCCTCGGCTCCTGCGCAACGGCATTCGCGCTCGGGGAACGCTTTCCGGCTGCCGGCGCGATCGGCGCGGCGCTCCTTCTCGGCTTTTTCTCTTACGGCCTCAGCATATTCTTCTATGTACGGGCGCAGCGCGATCTCGGCGCGGCTCGCACGAGCGCATATTATTCGGTGAATCCGTTTCTCGGCGCGCTGCTCTCCTTCCTGCTGCTGAAAGAGGCGCTGCCGCATCTCTATATTCCCGCGCTCCTCGTCATGGCGATCGGCGCGGCGCTCGCAACACTCGACGCGCTTCGTCTCCGCCACGCACACACCCATACGCACACCGTCGTACACACGCACGACGGTTCGACGCACACGCATACCTTCGAGCATTCGCATCCGCACACGCACTTTCTGAACGAGGAAGCGCACGCGCATCCGCACAGCAGCAGGGCGCATCGCGCGGATTGAGCGCTCTACGGAGCGTTTCCTGCAAAGCCGCGCCCTGCCGGCTGCAATGACAGTCGGAGAAACGCTTGGAGGGATACGAATGGATTAGATCAAAACGGGGGCGCTCATCCGCACGCTCCGAACAGGGCTCGGCTTCACCCAGCGCACGCTTGCGGAAAAGCTCTGCGTCAGCGATAAGGCGGTGTCGAAATGGGAACGCGGCTGCGGCGCGCCCGATGGAGCACGGACATCCTATCTCGTTTCCGGCGGGCGATACGCTGCCGCTCAAGAGACTGCATAAAAAGAAAAGAAGGGGAAACGTTGCTTTCATTGAAGAAATGAAACGAAAGACAACGGCGGGGCAGCCTTCGGAGAAAAGACGTTCCGCCGCATGTCGGGCGTATTATATGAAAAACGGACGGTTCACATGGGAACCGTCCGTTTTGTGCAATGCGTTTGTGATACCCGCAGAAGCGGGGAAGAGCAGCTGTCCCGAAAATGATTTTCTTTTGCTTCTTTTTTTAAAGAAGGGAGGACGATTTCCTTTCTTGCAGAAAAGAAACAAAAGACGCAGCGGGGCGTGAGGATGGCGCAGACGGCCTTTCTCGCGTATCCGCTGATGGAACGAAAAAACGGACGGTTCGCATAGGAGGCAAATGCCTGCTTATTTCAGGTTCTCGGGGTTCAGGCAGTCCAGCTCCGGCAGAACGAAGCGGCCGTCCTTGCGGATGAGCACGTCGTCAAAGTAGATCTCGCCGCCGCCGTACTCCGGGGTCTGGATGAGCACGAGATCCCAATGCTGGCTCGACTTGTTGCCGTTGTCGCACTCGTCGTAGCAGGAGCCGGGCGTGAAGTGGAAGCTGCCCGCAATCTTCTCGTCAAACAGCGTATCCTTCATCGGCCAGGTGACGTAGGGGTTCACGCCGATAGCGAACTCGCCGACGTAGCGCGCACCCTCGTCAATGTTGAGCTGGTCGTTGATGCGCTTGGTATCGTTCGCGGTCGCGTTTACGATCTTGCCGTCCTTGAACTCAAAGCGGATGTCCGTATAGGTGAAGCCGCCTTCCAACGAGGGCGTGTTGTAGGAGATCACGCCGTTGACGCTCTTGCGCACGGGCGCGGTGTAGACCTCGCCGTCCGGGATGTTGCAGGTGCCTGCGCACTTGATGGCGGGCAGACCCTTGATCGAGAAGGAAAGATCCGTGCCGGGGCCGACGATATGCACGCGGTCGGTCTTTTCCATGAGCGACTTGAGGCTGTCCATGGCACGATCCATTTTGCCGTAGTCCAGGCAGCACACATTGAAATAGTAATCCTCGAACGCCTCGGTGCTCATGTTCGCCATTTGCGCCATGGACGGGGACGGATAGCGAAGAATGACCCACTTCGTTTTCGGCACGCGGATGCTGCCGTGGACGGGCGTCCAGTAATAGCTCATATATGCGTTCATGTTCTCCGCGGGGACGTCGGACATTTCGGAAGCGTTGCTGCCGCCGCGCACGCCGATGTACGCCTGCATCTTCGACATGAGCGCGCCGTCGATCTCGGCGCGGAGCTTGAGCTGCGCCTCGTTGCAGTGCAGCAGCAGCTCACGATCCATGGCTTTGTCGCTCATCCAAAGAAAGGGGTTGCCGCCGACGCTGTACACCTCTTTGATGAGTGCGCGGGTCAGATCCTCGTTGCCGCCGATGGACTCGATGAGGATGTTTTCCCCTTTTTGCAGATTGCAGGAGTAGTTCACAAGATTGTGCGCCAATTTCTGGATTCTCGGATCAAACATGATTTGGTACCTCCAATTACAATACAATCAACATGGTATATTATCCCACGTTTTCTCTGAAAAATCTACCGTGCGTGCGGTGCGAATTGCAAATTTTCAGCAAAAATCGCCGCTGCACGGATTCAAATGTCCACGTTGTAGATGCGCTTGACCTCTTCGCTGCGCGGCAGCAGGATCAGGAGCACGCCCAGGATGTTCAGCACCATCGCGCCTGCGACGAGCCCGCGCATGGGCAGGACACCGCCAAGAACGCCTGCGATGAGCTGCCCCAGGATGCTGCCGAGAATGTTGAGCATCTGAAACACACCGTTGAAGCGTCCGCGCATTTCTTCCTGAACGTAGTTCTGCGTGCTGGAGATGCGGATGTTGTAGCTCGTCACGCCGAATACGCCGGTGAGAAAGTTCAGCACGAGCATACCGGCAAACGGCAGAAACAGATAGCTGCCGTCGAACACGCAGATGCTGATATATACAAACACCGCGATAAGGTACTTCTTTGCAGGCGGATAGCGGAAGCGATATTGCAGCACCCCGCCGATGATACGCCCGGCGGTGGCTACGCTCATGACGACGGAGTACATTTCGACGCCCTGCGTGCCGAGCGTTTTGAAATACGGCAGCGTGACCGTGGAGCAGACGCTGCTGCACAGCATGGTCAGGAAAAAATACACCGTGATCGTCCCGAGCCCGCGTTCTTTTTTCAGGTAAGAAAGCCCGTCCGAGAGATCGGAACGGAAGCGCCGGAAGCTGAAATGCTCTTGCGCATGCGATGCGGTGTGCGTTTCGGCCGCGCGGATCTGCGTTTCAAAGATCGCGGCGATGAGAAAGCTCAGCGCGTTGAACAGAAACAGTGGGGCAAGGCCGATAGTTTTGTAACAAACGCCCGCGATCGGCACCATGATCGTGCTGGCGAGCGGATAGATGAGGCTGGAGACCGAGTACGCGCGCTGATAGTTTCCGCGGCTGATGAGCGTCGGATAAAAGCTGTCGTAGGCCACGGTGTACACGCTGTCGATGCCGCCGATGAACATGGCCACCAGCAAAAAGACCGTATAGTTAAAATATCCGCGGCTCAACAGGAAATACAGCCCGAGAAAGATCGCGCTCGAAAGAAAATCCAGCGAATAGATGACCCGCTTTCTCGAAAAACGGTCGAGGTACGGCCCCGCGAGGAGCGGAAGTACGATGCGCGGCAGGCTGTAGCACACCATAAACAGCGCGTACAGGAATACAGAGCTCGTGTAATCGAGCACGAGAAGGCCGATGGCAAAGCCGGAGACGGCGCTGCCGAACATGGATACCACCGTGCCGAGCGTGATGATCGTAAAATCGCGTGTCCAGAGCGGCGGCACGGATTGCTGTTGTGTCTGTTCTAAACAATGTTTCATGCGGGATAGTATACTGGTTTCGATCGGCGCTGACAAGGTACGGCAGGGGAAAAAGCGGCAAAGTGACTGTACAAATCCATAGGAAGAATGGTATACTGAATCGTAACGGCCGGCGTTTTTTCGGAAACACGCCGTCGTTTTTTGAGATACAGGAGGAGACCCGTCTTGATCGAACCGAGAATCGCAAATGCGGTCTTGCAGGAAGCGCTGAAGCACGGCGCGGATTTTTCCGAACTGTTTTTGGAGGATACCGAGAGCAATACCGTCGTAATGGTGGACGGAAAGGTGGAGAACGCGGGCTATACCCGCCTTCGCGGCGCGGGCGCGCGCGTTCTGAAGGGAACGCGGAGCGCCTATGCGTATACGGCGGACACCAGCCCGGAAAGCCTCATGGCGACGGCGCGCGCCGCAGCGGCCGCTCTGCCCGG
>HF985453.1 GCA_000432015.1 Clostridium sp. CAG:1024
GACGATAAGAGCGCGGCCGTTTCCGCGCTGTACGCCATGGCTGCGGTCAAGGCGGCGGGCGTCCCGCTCAAGCGCAGGGTCCGCCTGTTCCTCGGCGGCGACGAGGAGGTCGGCTGGTCGTGCATCGAGCGGTATAAAAAGACGGAGGAGCTGCCCACGATGGCCTTCACGCCGGACGGCTGTTATCCGCTCGTCAATTCCGAAATGGGCATCTGCCAGACCCGCTTCCACAAGGCGCGCAGCGGCTCGTCCGTCCGCATCGACTGCGGCACCGCGCCGAACGTCGTTCCCGGCGAGGCTGCGGCGGAGCTGAGCTTCCCCGCCGTTCCCTGCGAGGTGCCGGAGGGCTTCACCGCAGAGTTTCACGGCGGCCGCATCGTGATTCACGGGTTCGGCGGCCACGCCGCGCACAACGAATCCGCAAAGAATGCGCTCCAGTGCCTGCTCCAGGTGCTGAACGAGCAGCCCCTGCCCCCGGAGGACTACGCAGATGTGTCCGCGCTTGCCGCGCTGCTCGGCTATGATCTGCACGGCGAGGGCTTCGGGCTCGACGTCAAGGACGAGTCGGGGCGTCTTACGCTCTCGCCCGACATGCTCAAGTGGGACGATACTGGCATCACGCTCACGATCGACACGCGCCATCCCTTCTCCATGACGCTCGACACGCTGCTCAAAAAGCAGAACGACGTGTTCTCCGCACTCGGCTATACGCAGTCCGTCGTCAAGGCGGACGCGAGCCATTTCATTCCGAAGGAGTCCGAGCTTGTCTCCACGCTGCTCGACGTCTACGAGACGCATATCGGGCATCACGCGGAGCCGCTCTCCATCGGCGGCGGCACCTATGCGCGCGCCTTTGAGAACGCCGTCGCCTTCGGTCTCGATCCGGAGGGCGCGGAGTCCGAGTGTCATATGCCGAACGAGTCCGTGGCGCTCAAGGACATTCGTTTCAACACGGTCGTGTTCGCGGATGCGATCCGCCGCCTTGCGGGAAAATAGCGAAAAAAACGGGCCGAAGCCTCTTGCGCTCCGGCCTTTGCTGTGGTATAGTTTATTGGCTAACGTCCTTCTTGCTTCGCCACAGGGCGAGGCCAAAAGTCCATAAGGAGGTGAAATGAATGAATCAATATGAAGTCCTGTACATCATCGTACCCGAGATCGACGAGGAAGCCACCCGTGCCGTAATCGAAAAGTTCAAGGGCATCGCTGAGAGCAACGGCGCAGAGATCGTTGCCATCGACGAGTGGGGCAAGCGCAAGCTCGCGTATCCCATCGACTACAAGACCGAAGGAACTTACGTTTTGATGTCGTTCAACAGTGCGCCGGAGTTCCCGAGAGAGCTCGAGCGCAACATGAAGAACGACGAGCAGATCCTTCGCTACATGGTCACGCGCAAGGAAGCGTAAGCGCCTGCGCAGCAAACGGAAAGGATGGTAAAGCAGCATGAATAAGATCACGCTCATCGGCAACCTGACGCACGATCCCGAAGTGCGTTCCACTCCGAACGGGGTGACGGTCTGCACCTTCACCATCGCCGTCAACCGCCGTTTTGCCCAGCAGGGCGGCGAGAAGGCCACCGACTATTTCCGCATCAACGCCTGGCGTCAGCTTGGCGAGAACTGCGCGAGATACCTCGCAAAGGGCCGCAAGGTCGCGGTCGTCGGCGAGCTTCAGGCCCGCACCTACGAAGGCAAGGACGGCGCCACTCGCATGTCGCTCGACGTATCGGCAGACGAGGTCGAGTTCCTCACGCCGCGTTCGCAGGACGAGGGCAGCGGATATTCCGCGCCGCGTCAAAACAATGCAGCGCCGCAGGATCTCGCCGGATTTACCGATATCCAGTCCGACGACATTCCCTTTTGATTTTGAATTCGCATTAGGAGGCTAACCATGGAAGAACGTAAAATGCGTCCCCGTCCGAGACGCAGCCGCCGCAAGGTTTGCAAGTTCTGCGTGGATAAGGCAACGAGCATCGATTACAAGGACGTCCGCACGCTCGAGAAATTCGTCACCGAGCGCGGCAAGATCATGCCCCGCCGCATGTCCGGCGTGTGCGCAAAGCACCAGCGTGATCTCGCGATCGCCATCAAGCGCGCCCGCATCGTCGCTCTTCTGCCCTACGTTGCAGACTGAGCCAGGCTGAACAGCCGTATCTCACAACACAAGCACTGAACCGATCAAGGATCGTTAGCAGGAGGAAGCCCAAGCAGGGCTTCTTCTTTTTTTGAAGGAGAACGATTTCTTTTCTT
>HF985454.1:0-2474 GCA_000432015.1 Clostridium sp. CAG:1024
GTGCTGCGGCGCGGGTTCGCCGTAGTGCGCAAGGAGAGCGGCGCGGTGGTGAGCAAGGCGCAGGGCGTGCGGCCTTCGGAGCGGGTCGAGATCCGCTTTGCGGACGGCGCTGCCGCTGCGGAGATTTTGACGGTGTCGGGAGGAAAATGACGCATGGAAGAACAGCAGAGTTTTGAGCAGAACATGGAACGACTCGAGACGGTGATTCGGAAGCTCGAAAGCGGAAGCGCATCCCTTGAGGAGATGCTTGCGCTCTACGAAGAGGGAATGGCGCTGCACGAGGCCTGCGCGGCGCAGCTGGATGCTTATGAGGGAACGCTCAAGCGAATCAGCGCTTCCAAGGAGGGCTGATATGGAGTTTCAGGATCGGCTCAACTATTACAACGCGATGACGGAGAGCATGCTGCGCGTACAGATCGAGCAGGGAGACACCCCGCCCATCCTGTATGACAGCATGGTGTACAGCCTGTTTGCGGGCGGCAAGCGCCTGCGACCCACGCTGTGCCTTGCGACCTGCGAGCTGCTCGGCGGCAGTCCCGCAGATGCACTGAAGGCAGCGTGTTCACTTGAGATGCTCCACACCTATTCCCTGATCCATGACGATCTCCCGGCCATGGACAATGACGATATGCGGCGGGGAAAGCCGAGCTGCCACAAGGCGTTCGGCGAGGGGAACGCGATCCTTGCAGGCGATGGGCTGCTCTCGCTTGCCATGCTCCTGCTCGCCCAGACGAACAACCCAAAAGTGTTTCAGACCGTGGCGCGCGGCGCGCTGAACATGGTATCCGGACAATCCATGGATCTCAATGGGAAGCCGGATGCGGAAACCCTTTTTAAGATCCACGAGAAGAAAACGGGCGCGCTGATCCTGGCTTCGGTGCTCGCGGGCGCGTATACGGCGGGCGCGAATCCAAAGCAGATCCAGTCGCTTTCCGATTTTGCCGAGCGCTACGGACTGTTGTTCCAGATCACGGACGATATCCTCGATGCGACGGGCAATGCGGACACACTCGGCAAGACCGTGGGAAAAGATGCACGCGACGAGAAAGTGACGTTCGTCACGCTGTACGGTCTGGACGGCGCGGTTTCCGAAGCGCACCATGCTGCGGACGCGGCGCTTGAGGCGCTGGAAACGCTGGAAGCGGCAGATACAACGTTTTTGCGGCAGCTTGTGGAGCAAACGCTCCTGCGGAACAAATAGGAGCGCAGCGCCCGAACCCTGCGGCGCGACAGCATTGCTTGTCAGCCGCTTCAAACTGTGTTAGTATTTTGTAGAAACATGATGCTTGCGACTTGCAGGCTGTAAGGAGAAAGGACGAAATGAAAAATGGCGTTCAGAGCCGCCCATGCCTGCCATCGGCGCGCTCTTCGTGTTTATTTGAGAATTGAGGTTGGAACGTTTTTGACGGAGAATTACCCGCTGCTCAACAGCATACGCTCGATCGAAGATTTTCGGCGGATTCCCGACGCCTCTCTAGACGCGCTGGCGGCGGAGCTGCGCGCATACATGATCGAAACCGTTTCAAAAACGGGCGGACACCTGGCGTCGAGCCTTGGTGCGGTCGAGATCATCATCGCCATGCACCGCGTGTTCGACAGTCCGAAAGACCGGCTGGTGTTCGATGTGGGACATCAGGCCTATGCGCACAAGATCCTGACGGGACGGAAGGACGCGTTTCCGACGCTGCGGCAAAAGGACGGTCTGAGCGGCTTTCCGAAACGCTCGGAGAGCGAGCATGACGTGTTCGACACCGGACATGCGTCAACGTCGGTCTCGGCTGCGCTCGGCATGGCGCGCGCCATGCACATGGCGCGCGCCATGCAGCTCAGGCACGAGGACGGAACGGCAGTCGCGCTCATCGGAGACGGCGCGATGACGGGCGGACTTGCGCTCGAGGGCATGAACGATGCGGGGCAGGCGAACGTGCCGCTTATCGTCATATTGAACGATAACGATATGTCGATCTCCCCAAACGTCGGCTCCATTCATCGCCAACTGACCAACATGCGCATGAGCCGCGGCTATGTGCGCTTCAAACGGCGCATCGTACGTCTGCTCGATACAGGGCCGATCGGACGGTTGCTTTCCAAACGGATGGAGAGCTTCAAAAACCGCATCAAGAACTTTCTGCTGCCGCATCAGCTGTTTGAGGAAATGGGCTTCACCTACCTCGGGCCGATCGACGGGCATGATACGCATGAGCTTATCCGCGTTTTGACGCGTGCGCGCGCATTGAGCGGCGCCGTGCTCATCCATGCCATTACGAAAAAGGGCAAGGGCTATCGGTATGCAGAGGAAAACCCGGAACGGTTTCACGGAGTATCCCGCTTTGACGTTTCGACCGGCATGACAGCGCCCGCAAAGAGAAAGAGCAACTCCGAGGTGTTCGGAGATACGCTGCTTACCATGGCGGGCGAGAACGCGGGGATCGTGGCGGTAACGGCTGCGATGCCGCTCGGTACGGGACTGAACC
>HF985454.1:2485-7850 GCA_000432015.1 Clostridium sp. CAG:1024
CCGCGTTGCGATGCGCTACCCGGAGCGGTTATTCGACGTCGGCATCGCAGAGGAACACGCTGTGACGATGGCAGCGGGCATGGCTGCGGCCGGATTGCACCCGGTCGTGGCGATCTACTCGTCGTTTTTGCAGCGCGCATATGATGAATTGCTGCACGACGTATGCCTGCAGAAGCTCCCCGTCGTGTTTGCGGTTGACCGCGCAGGGCTTGTCGGCGAGGACGGAGAGACGCATCAGGGCATTTACGACATTGCATATCTTTCCACGCTGCCGGGAATGCGCATCTACTCGCCGGCTACGCAGCAGGAGCTTTCGGCGATGCTTGAAATGGCGGTGCTTCGGGCAGAGCCTGCGGCGATCCGGTACAACCGGGGAAGTCTCATGCAGGCGCTCATCCGCACCCCGGTGGAGTTTGGAAAATGGTGCGTCATCCGTCCCATCGCAGCGGTGACCGTTGTAGCAACGGGCTGCATGGTCGAGGAGGCGTTCGCCGCGGTAAAGGACCTGGACGTCGGGCTTGTCAACGCAAGGTTCCTTTCGCCGATGGACGAGGATATACTGAATGTGCTGCGGGAAACGTGCCGCCATGTCGTTACGGTCGAGGACGGGATCGTGAGCTTCGGCGATCGGGTCGCACTGCGGCTCATGCCTGTTCGTGTCACGCGACTCGGCGTACCGAACGAGGCGATACGGCAGGGGACGGTCGCAGAGCAGAGAGCTTATTGCGGACTGCGCCGTGAGGATATCATTCGCGCAGTACAGGAGGAGATATGAGCGAACGCTTGGATGTAGCAATGGTTGCAAAGGGGCTGGCACAGAGCCGTGAGAAGGCGCGCGCGCTGATTATGGCGGGCGTGGTATACGTGGAAGGCGCCCGCGCGGACAAAGCGGGAATGCCGGTCGGCGATGCGGTGTCGATCGAGGTCCGCGAGAACCCCATTCCGTTCGTGAGCCGCGGCGGGCTGAAGCTCCAGAAAGCGCTGGAGGTGTTCCCGATCCGGCTGGAGGGCGTCACGGCAGCAGACATTGGCGCATCGACGGGCGGTTTTACCGATTGTATGCTCCAGCATGGCGCAAAGCATGTCTATTCGATCGACGTCGGCTACGGTCAGCTCGACTGGTCGCTTCGAAACGATCCGCGCGTGACCGTCATGGAACGCACCAACGCGCGCTATATGGAGGAGGAATGGTTCCAGGAGGCGCCGTCCTTTGCCTCGATCGACGTCTCATTTATTTCGCTCCAGCTCATGCTGCCGCCGTTGTACGATTGTCTCACGGAGAACGGCGAGATCGTTGCTCTGATTAAGCCGCAATTTGAGGCCGGGCGCAGCGAGGTCGGAAAGAACGGCGTCGTGCGCGATGCAAAAGTCCACGCGGATGTTTGCCGGCGTATGGTAGACTTTGCCCTTGCGACCGGCTACCATGTGCGCGGCTTGTCCTATTCCCCCATTACGGGGCCAAAGGGAAATATTGAATTTTTGCTCTACCTCGCGCGATGCGGCGAGGGCGAACCCGTTTCGGAACTGGAACCGGGGCAGGTGGAACGCATCGTCATGCAGGCGCATGAGAATTGCATAAAGTGATCCTTTTTCTGATCGGCAGACACGGAACAGCGTTCGACAGCGCGCATTCCGCTTCCTGAAAGAACGGGTCAAAAATCCCCGTTATATGACAAATACAGCCAAAATCTCCGACGATCAGCCCTCTTTCCTCGTTTCAATCCCGAATAATACCGCTTGAATCTCCGGTCGAGCCGATGTATAATAGAAGAAAAATCTGAATAAACGGAGCGTAGATTCCATTGATCGGTCTGGTTGCGAACCAAACAAGACGCGGCGCATCCGAGCTGCGCGCACGCCTCTGCGATGCGCTTGCAGAACGCGGCATGAAGTTTACGGAATTTTCCGACGTTGCTTCTTTTTCCGCCTACACGGAGCCGCTCCACTGTCTGATCGTGATCGGAGGCGACGGCTCCATCCTTCGATACGCGGAAGCCGCATCTGAGAGAGAGATTCCGCTGCTCGGCGTCAACGTCGGGCGCATCGGCTTTCTTGCGGAGTTAACGGGCGAGGAGATCGGCGTGGCGCTTGACCGGCTGCGTGCCGGCGACTATATGACGGAGCGACGTATGATGCTGGCCTGCACGGTCAACGGCGGCGCCGAGCGGCATTGCCTGAACGATATCGTCGTATATAAGCGCAGCTTTTCCGGCGTGGCCGAGATGGAAGTCGCCATCGACGGGAAATCGCTCGGCACGGTGTTTTGCGACGGCATGATCGCAGCAACGCCGACCGGCTCTACAGGATATCTCATTTCAGCAGGCGGCCCGGTGCTGATGCCCTCCATGGAGGCGATCGCGATCGCACCGGCATGCCCTCATACGCTGCACATCCGACCGACCGTGGCCTCGGCAGATGCGGCGATCACATTTCGAATGCATGCCGACGGCATGGTCGCGGCGGACGGCGAATGTACGGACTATCTCTGCGCCGGCGATGTCGTCGAGGTCAAAAAATCAGAACGCAGCACGTTGTTCATCCGGTTCGGCGATACGGATATATTCCGTCTGATCCGGGAGAAACTCGCATAATCGGCTCGATCCATATACCGGCAAACTTATGTTCTGAACATGGAAGGGAAACGCAAATATGAAATCGAAACGACACGCCATGATTACGCGCCTGATCGCCGCGCAGAATATCGAAACGCAGGAGGAGCTTGCCGGCATTCTCCGTGAGCACGGGTTTTCCGTGACGCAGGCGACCGTCTCGCGCGACATCAAAGAACTGCGGCTTGTGAAGGTGCTGACCTCGGAGGGACGATATCGCTATGCAACGGTCGAAAAGGCCGAGGCGGACATGCAGGAGCGTTTCATTCAGATGTTCACAAACTGTGTGCTCTCGGTGAATTCGGCGGGCAACCTGATCGTGCTCAAGACCATTGCGGGCAGCGCTTCCGCAGCCTGCGAAGCGGTGGATTCTCTGAAATGGCCGGAGATCCTCGGCACGATCGCGGGCGATAATACGATCTTTCTTGCGGTACACGATGTAAAAGCCGTGCCGGAGCTTGTGCGGAAATTTCAAAAGATGATGAAATAAGGCGGGAGGAGCGCCATGCTGCGTCGCATTCATATTCGAAACATTGCGCTGATCACAGAGCAGGCCATTGAATTTGACGATGGCTTTTCCGTGCTGACCGGCGAAACGGGCGCAGGAAAATCCATCATCATCGAGTCGTTCAACTTTGTGCTTGGCGAACGCGCGAGCCGGGAGCTTATCAAGTACGGCGCGCAGAAGGCGTCGGCCGAAGCCGTGTTTGTCATTTTGGAAACGGAGCCCGCGGCGGCGATCCTCCGCGAGATGGAACTGTATCCGGAGGACGGCGAGCTCGTGCTGTACCGCGAACTCAGCCAGACGGGAAAAAATGTCTGCCGCGTAAACGGGACGCTTGTGGGAACCGCAATGCTGAAGCAGATCGGCGATGCGCTCATTGATATTCACGGACAGCACGCGCATCAGTCGCTGCTCGATCCGAAAAAACATCTGGCGCTGCTCGACCAGTTTGCGGGCGCGGAGACTTTGCGGCTGAAGCAGGAAACGGCCGAGGCATATCATGCCTATACGGAAGCAAAGCGTGCGCTCGACGGGTCCGTTATGAACGAACGCGAGCGCGCGCAAAAGTGCGATCTGTACAGCTATCAGCTTCAGGAGATCGAAAAAGCCGAGCTTCGTGACGGCGAGGAAGAAGAGCTGCTCGACGAGCGGAAAAAGCTTCAGAATGCGCAGCAGATCATGGAAGCGCTGGCAGCCGGCACGGAGGGATTGTCCGGCGAGACGGGCGCTTTGACGGCATTGACGGAAACGCTGCGGCAGCTCAATGGGATCCGCAGTTACGGCGAGGAATATGAGACGCTTGCGGATAAACTACAAGAGAGCTACTATGCCGTTGAAGATGCGGCGTATACGCTGCGGGACCTGCGGGACGGCTTTTCCTATGACCCGCAGTCGCTCGACTCCATCGAGTGGCGGCTCGAACTGATTTCGCAGCTCAAGCGGAAATACGGCGCAGACATTGCGGAGATCCTGGCTTATGCAGAAAAGATCGGTGAAGAGTATCAGCAGCTATTGACGATCGAGGAACGCCGCGATCAAATGCAGGCGGACTATGAACGGGCAAAAGAACGGTACCTTGACGTTGCGGGCAAGCTGTCTAAGGAGCGTCATGCTGCGGCGGCACGTCTGAAAGCGGCGCTGCTTCCCGAGTTGTCCGATCTCGGCATGCCCGGCGCGGCATTTGAAGTGCAGATCGAGCGGATGAACGGCGAGGCGCCGTCCGCGACAGGGTACGACGCGGTGGAGTTTTTGCTCTCCGCAAACCGCGGCGAGCCGATCAAAGCCCTTGCGCGCGTTGCCTCCGGCGGCGAACTGTCGCGCATCATGCTTGCGTTCAAAACCGTGCTTGCGGCCGTGGATGGCATTCCGACCATGGTTTTCGACGAGATCGACACCGGTATCAGCGGAAAGATCGGAACGGTGGTCGCGGAAAAGATGTCCGAGATCGCCAAACGGCATCAGGTGCTTTGCGTTACACATTTGGCGCAGATCGCCGCATACGCGGACGCGCATTATTTGATCGAGAAACAAACCGAGGACGAGCACACGCGCTCCTCTACGGTTCGGCTTGATGCGGACGGGCATTGCCGCGAGGTCGCAAGGATCATGGGCGGCGAGCCGGACGATGGCGTGGCGCTGCTCCATGCTCGGCGGTTGATCGAAGAGGCGGAAAAGAAAAAATCCTCTGTAAATACAAGGTAATTTGACGACAGTTTTGACGAAACGCGGCGTTATTTCTCCCTGCGCCGATAGAAGCGCAGCCTTTGCGCGGCATAGTTTTTCTTCCTTTTGCACAGTCTAAGCCTGTTCACGAGCGGAACAGATTTGATGAGCGAGAGGGCGAGACAAAGGTTGAAACGCCGGTTCTATACGATACTTTACAAGACTGCGGCGCTGCTCTCGATCAGCCTGCTTGCAGCATTTCATTATTCCAAACCAATGTGTGCGCTCCGGGCGCTTCCGCAGACGATCCGTATATCCGATGCGCAGCGTCTCACGGAGATCTTTCCGGCGTCGAATGCCGCAGCGCTTCGCGTCGATGCGCAGACGGCTGAGCGCATCTCGGACGTATCCGACACGCTGTATACGTTTCGGCTGTTCGGCAGGATCCCGCTCAAGACCGTAAAGGTCGTACGCACGGACGATGTCCGGCTCATCCCCGGCGGCAGCGCCGTGGGGATCACGCTGCATACGGCCGGCGTGCTTTTGGTCGGGCTCGGCGCGGTCGAAACGGAGGAAGGGCTGCAAAGCC
>HF985454.1:7883-10517 GCA_000432015.1 Clostridium sp. CAG:1024
GGCTCGCAGCCGGCGACCTCATCGTTTCCGCGAATGGGGAAACAGTGCAGAGCGCACGGCACTTTTCTGCGCTCTCCGCAGCGTCGGGCGGAAAACTCAGTCTTATCGTCCGCAGGGGAGACGCTACGCTCGCCTTCACGGTTTTCCCCGTTGAGGACAGCGAGGAGCATGTTTACCGCATCGGCGCTTGGGTGCGCGACAGTACGGCGGGCGTCGGAACGCTGTCGTTCTGTTCCGCGCAGGGAGACCGGTTCGCTGCGCTCGGCCATGCGGTGTCGGACGTCGATACCCAGTCTACGCTTACGGTCGGCAGCGGACGCCTTTTGCGCGCAGAGATCGTGGATGTGATCCGCGGCGCCGCAGGAGAGCCGGGAGAGCTGCTCGGCGTGTTTTCCGCAGACGGCCGTTCGATCGGAACGATCGAAAAGAACACGGAGTTCGGTGTTTTCGGTACGCTGGAAAACGCGGATGGCCTGCTTTCGGCGGAGACGGTGCCGATGGCATACGCATATGAAGCGCATCTCGGAAAGGCGACGCTGCTTGCGACGGTCAGCGGAAGCGAGGTCGCCGCGTTTGACTGCGAGATCACCCGCGTGAACACGCAGCAAAGCCCATCGGTCAAGGGAATGATCGTGACGGTAACGGACGAGAGGCTGCTTTCAACGACCGGCGGTATCGTGCAGGGCATGAGCGGAAGCCCGATTTTACAGGATGGCAAGCTGCTCGGCGTAGTCACCCACGTATTCGTCAATGACCCGACCAAGGGATATTGCATTTATGCGGAGTGGATGGCGGAGCAGATGCGAAAATAAAGGGAGTAAAACGAGTGGGGGGGCTATCAATTGAAGAGAAAGCTTTTGATCGCAACGGAGAGTTCTGCGGACATTGAAGGCTTATCTGCGGCATTTGCGGACTTGGAAGAGATCGAGCTGCTTGCGCCCAACGGCGACTGCGACGCGATCATTGCCGCAGTACAGGCGGGCGAGGTGGATATTCTCCTGATGGATCTGTTGTTGGAACACGGCGACGGCATCGTGGTGCTCGAGGCGATTCAAGCCATGGAAGAACGCCGCAGACCGATGACGTTTCTCATCACGGCGTTCACCAATGAGCGGCTGCTGTATAATCTGCGGGATAAGATCGACTTCTGCTTCGCGAAACCGCTCGTGTACGAACGCGTCGCTTTGCGTGTGCTGCAATTTTTGCAGCCGGTAGAAACGCCGGATCTGGCGCGGCTTCAGGAACGTTCGCTGAGCATGTCGATCTCCGAGGCGCTTTTGAAGCTCGGCATCCCGGCGCATTTGCAGGGATACTACTATCTGCGGGATGCGATCCATATGTACGCAAGTACGGAAATGCCGCTGAAGCTGCGGATCACGGCGGACGTCTATCCGGCGATCGCAGATTATTATGCGGTCACGCCGCTTGTCGTAGAAAACGCGATGCGCAACGCGGTCGAGTATGCGTGGACATACGGAAACCTTGAAGAGATCCAGCACTATTTCGGATATACCGTAAACGAAAAACACGGAAAGCCCGGCAATGCCGAGTTTGTCATGCTCATGGCGGAGCATCTCAGAGAGGATCCCGTGCCGTGCTGCGATGAACACATGCACTGACGCATGGAATACGCGCGTACAAGCCCGCATAGGAATCACTATGCGGGCGTTTTTTATGCAAAATCGGGGGCGGAATTTGTTCCGGCGGGCGATCGGCCCTGCGGGAACGGTGTTTTTGCTGCTTGCGGCCTTCGGGGTATCCGCCGGGCTCGCCTCGCTTCAGGCGGCCGGCGAGGGCGGCGTGCTTTCAGAGACGCTCACGGGCGGGTGGTCCGCAAACTATTTTCGCAGCATCGCTTTCGCCGCGGTCAATGCGATTGCCTGGAGCAGTCTCGTTCTGGTGTCCGGCCTGCATCCTGCGCTGCTGCCGATTTGGCTCGCCGCAGTGCTGATCCGGTCGTTCTCCGCAGGGCTTGGGATCCGGTTCGCGCTTGCTTTGCGGCAGAGCGCTGGCATATCGGCGCTGCTGCTGATCGTGACGCTATTCCCCCTGTTTCCCGTAGAGTTTGCGCTTGGAAGCCTTCCGCTGCAAAGGTGGACGTCGAAAACGCGCGGGGAGGATCCGGAACGATACCTTGCGGCGGGGTTGCGCCTTACCTTTCTGCTCGCGGCGCTTTCGGCAGGGCAGGGGGCGCTTCAGACCGCATTGCTGCGCGCCGGACTTCCGGCCTGATTGACTTCCTGCGGCAAGGAATGGTAAACTGAGCATGAGGTGAGAATCATGAAAAAACGAGTGATCTTGATCGTGCTGGACAGCGCGGGCATCGGTGCAATGCCGGATGCCGCGGAATTTGGGGATACCGGCTCGAACACCATCGGAAATATCTGCCGCGTGCGCGGGAAGCTCGACGTACCGAATATGGATAAGTTGGGCCTTGCGCACATCAAGGGCAGCACGCTGCCCATCATCTGCGCGCCGACGGAAGGCAGCTTCGGGCGCCTTGCCGAGCGGACCAAGGCGAAGGATACGACAAGCGGGCATTGGGAAATGGCCGGGCTTTCGCTTGACACGCCGTTCCGAACCTATCCCAACGGTTTTCCGGATCGGATCATCCGCGAGTTTGAACAGAGGATC
>HF985454.1:10572-16785 GCA_000432015.1 Clostridium sp. CAG:1024
GGTACGCAGATCATCCAGGAACTTGGCGACGAGCATGTGCGCACGGGTAGTCCTATTGTGTATACCTCGGCCGACAGCGTGTTCCAGGTCGCGGCGCACGAGGAGGTCATCCCGCTTGCGGAGCTGTACCGTATCTGCGAGACCGCGCGGGAAATGCTGCATGGCGACGATCTCGTCGGCCGCGTGATCGCAAGACCCTTCCTCGGCAGCAACGGGAATTATACCCGCACGGAGAATCGCCGTGATTACGCCATCGAGCCGACCAAGGATACAATCCTTGACGCACTTACTGCGGAAGGGCTCGAAACGGTCGGCGTCGGCAAGATCGAGGACATCTTCTGCAAACGCGGCATCACGACCGTGGATCATACAAAGAACAATACGACCGGCACGGCGGCGGCGCAGCGCTTCATCGACAGCGGCGAGGGCAGCTTCGTGTTCGTCAACCTTGTCGACTTCGATATGCTTTACGGTCATCGCAATGATGTGGAGGGGTACGGAAAAGCGCTCGAAACGTTTGACACGGCCCTGCCTGCATTGCGGGCGGGACTGAAGGAGGGCGATATTTTGATGATTACGGCAGACCACGGCTGTGACCCGACGACGCCCAGCACAGACCATTCGCGCGAGTATATTCCGCTGCTCATCACGGGCACGCACGTGCGCAAGGGACATTGCATCGGCACAAGGGATACCTTTGCGGACATTGGCGCAACGGTCTATGAATACCTAACCGGAAAGCAGTGGCGCGAGGGCAGTTCCTTCCTCCGTGAGATATGGGAGGATTGAGACGTGAATGCATATACCGAAATCATCGAGCGCGCGACGGAGATGCTGCGGCCGCTCACGGGCGGGAACTGTAGGATTGGATTGATCCTCGGCTCCGGGCTCGGCGGATACGCGGGCCGTCTGGATGATCCGCGCAGTCTTTCTTACAGCGAGATCGAGGGTTTTCCCGTATCGAGCGTACCCGGACATGCGGGACGGTTCGTTGTCGGCGAACATGCGGGCAAAACGGTCGTCGTCATGCAGGGCAGATTCCACTATTATGAGGGATATCCGGCCGCCATGCTCGCACTCGGCGTGCGTGTGATGAAGAGTCTCGGCGTGGAAACGCTGCTCGTGACGAATGCGGCGGGCGGCGTGAACCGTTCGTTTCGTCCGGGAACGCTCATGGCGATCACCGATCATATCAACTTTGCGCGCGTGAACCCGCTGATCGGCGAAAACGACGACAGCTACGGCCCGCGTTTTCCGGATCAGAGCAGGGTGTACGACCCGGCGCTGCGGGAAGCGCTGCTTCGCACCGCACAGGAGATCGGCGTACCCGTGGAGCAGGGCGTCTACATGATGTTCACGGGTCCAACGTTTGAAACGCCTGCGGAGATCCGCATGGCGCGCACGCTTGGAGCGGATGCGGTCGGCATGTCCACCGTGCCGGAAGCCATTGCGGCGACACACTGCGGCATCCGTGTGCTGGGCATTACGCTCGTGACGAACATGGCGGCGGGCATCCTTGACCAACCGCTCACGCACGAGGAAGTGCAGCAGACGGCTGCGTTCGCATCGGAACGCTTCACAAGGCTGGTCGATGCGGCGGTCGAGCATGTGCTCTGAGGCATTTCGGCAAAACCACAGATCAAAACAACGACCCCGTCCGAATGGGCTTCGGATGGGGTCTTGCGTTATCGCGCGGCAGTGCGCAGACGGTCATGTTCCGCTCAGGTAGACGTCAATGCGTTCAATGGGCGTGTCTTTCAGACGGGCATAGGCGCGTGTGCGGAGCACCCGGTCGAAAAAGTCTCCGCGGATGCCGTCGCATAAAAACGCGCGGTACGGCAGCTTTGTTTTACGCGTCGGGCGGTACAGAACGTCGACGCAAAGCTGGTCGTACTCGCCGTCACCGCTTGAGACCTGCCGGATCAGCGAAAACGGGATCAGCGTTTCCGCATTTGTGAAAAAGGACGGCATCAGCCGGCGGCAAACCCACGTGAGCAGCGGAAGCGGGCGGCCGTAGGAAAACAGGAGCAGATCGTCGTCCTTCGGAAATGCGCCGCACATACGGCGGAACACATCGATGATCTCGGAAAGCGTGGAAAGCCCCTCGATTTCGTCTTTGAGAAATTGCAGACAATCTTCCATCGGTCACCCCGTTATGCGACGCCATGCACCGCCCGTATCGCGGGTCAGCACGGGCTCGTATTGTCCGTCGCCCCGGCAGAGACAGACGGTGCGGATACCGTCGGAGACGGGGATCACATAGACCTTTTTTGCGCCTACCGAGCCGTTGACGCCGCCAAATGCGGAGCAGCAGTCCAAGAGGAGCGTCCCGTCCGCTTCCTCACGAACGGCAATGCGGCGGATATGCCCGACGGAGCTCGCAGAGTCAACGGTCAATTCGATCGACGCGCCGTCAGGGGAAACCGCATAGGATTCGATCAAAACGTCGGCGTCCTTCCGGAATCCCGTTCCGAAAAACCAGAACGCTGCAAGCGCAAGCGTGATGCAGAGAAGGAGTGAAAGCGCCTTTTTCGTGGGCATACGATACCTCCCGCAAGCTGTGTCTGCCGCAAGTATAGCACGGCGGCAGGTGTGCGCACAAGGAGTCCCGCAAGAAGAAAACGCAACACGCTGCGATCCGGCCGTATGCTTTTGCAAGGCATGGATACATAATTGCGGATTGCAAGGGCATACCCTTGTTGCAGGAGGGCATGGACATGAAGCCGACGAAGCATCATAAACTCAAAAGAAAGCTCCTCAATGCGCTCGATCTGCCTGCGGATGCAGATGGAAGCGCGATCCGCATCACCATGGTGGCGAATACCGATCTGCTTGTGGAGAATCATGCGGGCGTACTGCGCTACACCGACCGGCTCGTGCGGCTGTATTCTCCGCACGGCATTCTCCGTATTGAGGGGAAAGCGCTACAGCTGTCGGAGTTTGGGCCGGAACGTGTATATATCCGCGGGGAGATCGCAGGCTGGCAGTATGAGGACGCGGCGGGATGTGGTAATCCATGAATGCTTGTGTTATAATCGAAATCACAGGGAAGCGCGCGGAGCGTCTGCTCGACCGGATGCGTGCGGACGGGATTGCGGTCTATGCCGTTCGGCGCGCCGCACGGGAAACGCTTGAGCTGACCATGCCTGCACGGGAGTTTTCCCGGCTGCATGTACTCGCGCGCGGCAGCGGATGCCGGATCCGCATTGCGGAAAAGCGGGGCGAAAGCTTCCGCATCCGACGGCTGCTGCAAAGAAAAACGCTGCTGCTTGGCCTTGCCGCCGCGCTGGCGTGCATTGTAATCGCTTCAACGCGCATCCTGTTCATCCGCGTGAGCGGTTGTTCGCGGGTTGCGGAGCAGACGGTGCTGCGCGCGCTTGCGGCAGAGGGACTTACGGTCGGTGCGGGCAACCGCGGCTGGGATCTGCCGGAACTGAACGAACGGCTTCGAACCTATGACGATCGGATCGCCTGGATCGGGCTTGCGCTGGACGGAACCGTGCTGCGCGTGAAGGTCGTAGAGACTGCGGTCAAAAACGACGCGTGGGACGACGACGCGCCCGCAGACGTTGTGGCACAAAAGAGCGGCGTTATCACCGAGATCGTGGCAACGGGCGGCAGAGCGTCGGTCGCTGTGGGAGACGCGGTCGAGGCAGGGGACGTCCTCATCCGAGGCGATCTCACCCGAGAAGACGCGCAGCTGCCGCTCATCGTGCGCGCCGCCGGACGCGTTCGTGCCAAAGTCGTGTACCTGACGGAGGCGGTCGCGGAGCCGGAAGCGGAGGTTTTGCGTGACAGCGGGGAATGCGTGGCATATCGGTGCATCCGCGCGGCCGGGGTGCTTTTGTTTGAAACGAAGATCCCCTACGGCGCCTATGAACTCACGGATGTGACGACGCGGACGGTGACGGATCTGCTCGTTCCGCTCACCGTAACGGATGCGGTGTGCCGGGAACAGACGATGCAGCGGGTTCGAAGAAGCGCCGCAGAAATGGCGGAAGAGGCTCTGTTTCAGGCGGAGCAGAGCGCATACCTCAAGATCCCGAAGGACGCCGCCATTGTGGAAAAGCACAGCGAATGGACGGAAGCGGACGGGCGCGTACGCGCGGTCGTGTCCATCGTAACAGAAGAATCCATCGGTTTGACCAGGGAGTGGGACAGTGACAGAACAACAGAGTGAAAAAACCACGGTCATCGTACCCGTGGAGGCAATGGACGACCTCATCGGTCTGTTTGGCGTGTTCGATGAGAACCTCCGCGTGATCGAGGAGGAGACAGGCACGCGCATCGTCGCGGATGCGGGCGGCGTGCGCATCGAGGGAGAACCCGACGCGGCGAAGCTCACGGCCTCCGTGGTCGAAAAGATGCTGGACATGCAGCGCCGCGGCGAGCGTATCAACCGCGGCAGACTCCGCTACGCGATCGATCTTGCAAAGGAAGGCAACGTCGATCTCATCGAGCAGATCATGGGCGACGTGATCGCCATTACGAGCCGCGGGCGGCAGGTCAAGTGCAAAACGCTCGGCCAGAAGCGCTATGTACAGGCGTTGAAACAGAACGAACTGGTTTTCGGCATCGGCCCTGCGGGCACGGGAAAGACCTATCTCGCCGTCGCCATGGCGGTGCTCGCTTTCAAGAATAAGGAGGTCGACCGCATCATCCTGACGCGGCCCGCAGTGGAAGCGGGAGAGAAGCTCGGCTTTCTTCCGGGCGATCTTCAGTCGAAGGTCGATCCGTACCTCAGACCGCTGTATGACGCCCTGCAAGAGTTTTTGGGCCTGGAGACGTACAGACAACTGACGGAGCGGGGCGCGATCGAGGTTGCACCGCTTGCATATATGCGCGGTCGAACGCTGAACAGCGCTTATATCATTCTCGATGAAGCGCAGAACTGTTCCGTGGAGCAGATGAAGATGTTCCTGACGCGTTTCGGCGAAGGATCAAGGGTCGTCGTGACCGGCGACATCACACAGATCGATCTGCCGCACGAGCGAAAGAGCGGATTGATCCATGCGCTCGACGTGCTTTCGGATGTTGAGGGCGTATCCATCGTGCGCCTGACGCATAAGGACGTTGTACGGCATGAACTTGTGCAGCGTATCATTCGGGCGTATGAGGCCTATGAAAAAGAACGGCGGTAAGGAGAGGATCACCGTGTCCGGAAAAGCAGCAAAGCGTGCAAAGCTGCGGCGCGAGCCGCTCGCAGGGATCCTGCTGATCGCGGCGCTGTTCGTGCTGAACAGCATTGTTGCGGCGGGCGTGCTTTCGCCCCGCAAGTACCGTGTCGTGCAGGGAGAACCCGCTGAGGAAACGATCACGGCGTCTCATGCGGTGGAGGACACCGCGGCGACGGAGGCGCTGCGGCGCATCGCGAGAAGCAGCGTCTCTCCGGTGTATAGGCTCGACAGGGAGCTTGCCGAGTCGCTCATCCGGCAAAGCGCGGACTTTTTTGACGCCGTGCTGGTCATGAGGAGCGATGCGCAGACTGCGCGGGAAGAGAGCGCTGCGGAGAAAGACATAGGAGAAGAGGACGCTCGTACTTGGCGCGAAGTCGTTGACAGCGCGGCCATGGCATCCATGCTGCTGCGGCTGCCCATCCGTGTCACGGACCCGGCGCTCGGCTATGCGCTGCTCGAAGCCTCGGCAGAGACGATCGATACGCTGCGGGAAACGGTCGAATCAGGCCTTGCCGAAGCGCTGCGCACGGGGATCACCGAGGAAACGCTGGAAGCGACGCGTACAAGCCTTTCGCGGACGCTGCAGATCACGACGCTGCCGACCAATCTGAAATCCGTGGGCGAGATCGTTTACGACGTCTGCCTGCAGCCGACCTATATTCCGGATGCGGAAGCAACGGAGCGCGCGCGGGAGCAGGCGGCGAACGCCGTTGCGTCCGTTCGTATCGCACGCGGCACGGAGATCGTGAAAAAGGGCGAGACCGTGACCGAAGCGCACATGGAGATCCTGACGGCGCTCGGTGCGGTCAGAGGCGTTGACGACAACCCGCTGTTTCTCGTCGGCGTGATCGGATTGCTGTTGGCGGCGTATGCCGTTTTCCTTGCGATGCTTCGCCTGTTTGACAAAGCGACGTTCACTTCTTTCAAGCGGATGCTCATGCTTGCGCTCATGCTCGGATTGGCAGTGCTGCTGGAGTGGGTCTGTTATCTCATGGATCCGCGCGTTTCTCCCGCCATGCTTCCCGTGCTGCTCTGC
>HF985455.1 GCA_000432015.1 Clostridium sp. CAG:1024
CCCTTACAGCAGCGTCACGCCCGCCGCATCCGCACGGCGCACGGTCTCCGCATCCCAGATCGAGGACTGTACCTCGCCGATGTGCGCCTTTTCGAGCAGCAGCATACAGAGCCGCGACTGCCCGATGCCGCCGCCGATCGTGAGCGGCAGTTCGCCGTCAAGCAGCGCCTTGTGGAAGGGCAGCGCTGCCCGCTCCTCGCAATGCGCCTCCCGAAGCTGCGTCCGAAGCGACGCCGCATCTACGCGCACGCCCATGCTGGAGATCTCCAGCGCGCAGTCCAGCACGGGGTAGTAAAACAGGATGTCACCGTTCAGCTGCCAGTCGTCATAGTCCGGCGCGCGCCCGTCATGCGGTTTGCCGTCGGAAAGCTTGCCGCCGATCTGCTCGATGAGTACGGTGCCGTGCTCCTTTGTATAGAGATACTCGCGCTCGCGCGCCGTCTTGCCGGGGTACAGGCGGATGAGCTCCTCGCTCGTGACACAGCTGACCTCGCGGCAGAGCGGCAGCGTCAGCACGGGGTATTTCGCCTGCACGACCGCCTGCGTATAACAGATCGCCTCCACGATGGCGCGCGCCGTCCGCTCAAGATAGGCAAGCGTGCGCTCTTCCCGTGTGATGACCTTCTCCCAGTCCCACTGATCCACATAGATCGAATGGAGATTGTCGAGCGCCTCGTCGCGGCGAATGGCGTTCATGTCCGTATACAGTCCGCGCCCCTCGCGGAAGCCATACCGGTGCAGCGCATAGCGCTTCCACTTTGCGAGCGAATGCACCACCTCGGCATCCAGCCCTGCGCCCGGCGCGTCAAAGCGTACCGGCCGCTCCACGCCGTTCAGATTATCGTTCAGACCGTCCGCGGGATTGACGAACAGCGGCGCTGATACGCGCTTTAATCGCAGCATGGCGGACAATGCCTGCTGAAACGTGTCCTTGATGAGCGCAATGGCGCTCTGTGTGTCATATAGGCCGAGCTTCGCCTCGTAGCCGCCCGGGATCCATGAGCCTTGCATGTCGCTGTCCCTCCCGTGTCTCACACGGTTCCTTTCTTTGTATACTATATATAATTTTTATAGTATAGACCCGGTTTTCTTTGCTTGTCAAGTCTTTCTTTATCCAGTATAATGCAGATAGAAGAACTGCGCCGCAGAGCCGCGCGATCGCGGGCTTTGAGGCAGTACGTCACGGAGGTATTGCAAGGAATGAAAAACGCCAATCTCACGCCGCACATCGCGTGCAGCCCGGAGGATTTTGCAAAGACCGTGCTCATGCCGGGCGACCCGCTTCGCGCCAAAATGATCGCGGAGACCTATCTCACGGATGCGGAGCTTGTGAACAACGTCCGCGGCGTTCACGGGTATACGGGCTATTACGAGGGCAAACGCGTTTCCGTCATGGCGAGCGGTATGGGCATGCCGTCGATCGGCATTTATTCCTATGAACTGTACAACATTTTCGGCGTGGAGAACATCATCCGCATCGGCAGTGCGGGCGGCATTCATCCAGACCTCAAGCTGTACGATATCGTCATCGGCCAGGGCGCATGCTACGACTCGCTGTACCCGAACCAGTTTGGCGTAAACGGCACATTCGCCCCGATCGCGGATTACGGCCTGCTGCGCAAAGCGGTGGACGAGTGCGAAAAACGGGGGCTCCGCCACAAGGTCGGCAACCTGCTCTCCTCGGACTGCTTCTACGGCGAGGCGGGCATCGAAGGAACGCTCAAGTGGCGCAAGCTGGGCGTTTTGGCCGTCGAGATGGAATCCGCGGCGCTGTACAGCAACGCTGCGCGCGCAGGCAAAAAAGCGCTCTGCATCTGCACGATCTCCGACCTGCTCGAAGGCGGCGAGGTCACGACTGCGGAAGAACGGCAGAACGCCTTCCATGACATGATGAAAGTCGCGCTCTCCATCGCGGAGTAAGCGCGCCGAGGCTCCTCCGCCTTTTGGCGGAGGTTGGGGCCGTGCGGCGGTGAAAGTCCCCCCTTCGCCGAC
>HF985456.1:0-4772 GCA_000432015.1 Clostridium sp. CAG:1024
TCCGTACCATTTTAGAAGCACGATCGACACGCCGGCCGTCGCCCTCGCCGTTACAACGCTGTGTCCGCGGAATCTTGCAAGCTTCGGCTCCGAAATGATACGCACGCGCACGGCTGCAAGTTCGCCGTGTGAAAGCTCCGCGGCAAGACGCTCCTTTGAAAAATCCTGAAAACTCCGCGGAAGCAGATACAACAAATCACCGACCGTTTTCACGCCCAGTTTCGCAAACGCCTCCGCGCGCGCTGCGCCAATCCCGCGCAGAGAAGTGATCGGCTTGTCCTGCATTGCGATCCTCCTGCATTTAGGAAAAGCGGGCGGACATGACGCCCGCCCGTTTGAAGCAATTCGCTATCAAATGTACTTTCACTCTACCGCGATATAATAGTAATACAACGACTGACCGCCGGACTGGTACATGCACTCCACCTCGGGATACTGCGCTTCGATCTGATGCAGCAGACTCTCCGCGTCCTCTTCCTTGACTTCGTCGCCGTAGAACAGCGTGATCGTAGAGGCATCATCGCCCTTCTTCTCCATCATTTTTGCAAGAAGCTCTTTCGTTGCCTCTGCAACCGATGTGCCGACCACGCAGAGGTCGTTGTCCATCATGCCGAGAATATCGCCAAGCTCGATCTCGCGTCCGCCGAAACGGGTCTTTCGCACGGCATAGGTCACTGCGCCGGAAACGACACTCTGGATCGCTTCCTGCATTGCCGCGGTATTCTCCTCAACGCTTCCCGCCGGATTAAACATCATCGCCGCGGAAACGCCCTGCGGGATCGTTTTTGTCGGAAGGACGATCACGTTGCAGGATGCAAGCTTCGCCGCCTGCTCTGCCGCGAGAATGATATTGCTGTTATTGGGGAATACGAACACATTGCGTGCGTTGACCTTACGGATCGCCTGTGCAATGCTGTCGATGCTCGGATTCATGGTCTGGCCGCCCGTAATGATATGATCAACGGCAAGCTCCTTGAACACCTCGTCCAATCCGGCGCCCGCGCTCACGGCGATCATGGCGTATTCTTTCTCGTTGCGTTTCCGCTCTGCTTGAAGCTCGCGGTTCTGTTCGCGCATGTTCTCGATCTTCAAGTGGTCCAGTTCGCCGAAGCGCAGCGCCATTTGCAAGACCTTTCCGGGTGCGTCCGAATGCACGTGCACCTTGATCATATCAGAATCATAGGCCGCAACGACCGAATCGCCGATCCGCGTCAGGTGCTCGCGAAAGCGATCGAGATCGGACTCGCGGAAGGAGGAATTCAAATGAATGATAAAAAATTCCGTGCAATACCCGTAGGTAATACTCTCCTCCGTAAGCTCTGAATCGCTCGAAATTGCCGCCGCTTCCATCGGGATCTCTTCAAAATCCGCCGCATCTTCGCCATCGAGCGACAGCTTGAAGCCGCGATAGATGGTAAGCAGGCCCTTGCCGCCGGAATCCACAACGCCCGCCTCTTTCAGCACGGGCAACTGCTCCGGCGTTTGCAGAAGCGCCTTTTCGCCGGACTCCAGAACCCCATCCATGAGGCGGTACACGTTTGCGCCGCTCTTTGCAAGCTCCGCAACGCTTTCCGCGATTACGCGGGAAACCGTCAGGATCGTCCCCTCTTTCGGGCGCATGACGGCCTTATAGGCCGCTTCGCTGCCCTTGGTAAGCGCGTCGGAAAACTGCGCCGCATCCATCGTTTCCGCGCCCTTGAGCGCCTTTGAGAAGCCACGGAACAGCTGCGACAGAATAACGCCTGAGTTTCCGCGCGCGCCGCGCAGCGCGCCCATGCTGAGCGCGTCCGCCACCTCCGATACGGTTGCGGTTTCGGATACCTTCTGAAGCTCGCGTACCGCGCTCTGCATGGTCATGTACATATTGGTTCCCGTATCGCCGTCAGGCACAGGGAATACATTGAGCGCATCAATCGCCTGCTTGTTCTTTTCAAGCAGTGCCGCGCCGACAATCACCATGTCGCGCAGCTGCGCTCCGCTGATTTTATATTGATTCATGTTTCCTCCATTCGTCGTTCCGACCGCTCCGTGCTGTCAGACGCGAATTCCCTCGACGTGGATATTCACATACTGGACTTTCAATCCGGTATACTCTTCCACATAATACTTTACATTGTCTCGTGTGTTCATTGCGACCGCAGGCAGGGACACGCCATATTCCAGCGTCACAAACAGATCGACCGCAACCGTTGTAGGATCAACCATCGTAACCTTCACGCCACGGCGCAGGCTATCGCGCTTGAACAATTCAACGATGCTGTCCCCGGCCTTCTTGGACTTCATGCCGACAATGCCATAGTTTTCTACGGCCGCATAACCGACGATGCTTGTGATCAGCTCATCCGAAAGAACAATCTTCCCGTAGTCATTGACCAACTCTGCTGCCATAAGACTGCCTCCTTTGCTTTGTTATATCCTATCGTACTCCCTCCCCCGCCGCAGCGCAAGCCGGACAGGAAAAACGACATTTTACTCCTCATCCTCCGGCAGAATCGCGTTATGGAAAACTTCCTGCACGTCGTCATTATCATCTAGGCGTTCAAGGAAGCGCTCGATCTTTTCAACGGTCTCTGCATCCGAAACGTTCACGCTGTTCTGCGGGATCATCTGCACATCAGCCGAAATAAAGCCGAACCCTGCCGCCTCCAGCGCTTCGCGTACAGCAGAGAAATCCGCGGGCGCGGTATACACCTCAAATGCGTCGTCCTGCGCAACGAAGTCCTCTGCGCCGGCATCGAGCGCCGTCATCATGACCTCGTCTTCATCCATGAGCGCCGTACGTTCGATCACGATGAGGCCCTTTTTGTCGAACATCCAACCGACACAACCGGAAGCGCCGAGATTGCCGCCACTCTTATCAAAGATATGCCGCATTTCCGCTGCGATGCGGTTGCGATTATCCGTCAGCACCTGCACGATGACCGCCATGTTGCCGGGACCATATCCCTCATAGGTGATCTCCTCATAGTTCACCGAACTGCCCTCACCCGCCGCCTTCTTGATCGAGCGGTTGATGTTATCGTTCGGCATATTGTTCGCCTTTGCCTTGGCAATGACGTCGCGGAGCTTAGAGTTGTTCGCCGGGTCTGCACCGCCGCCTTCTTTTACCGCGATTGCGATCTCACGACCGATCTTCGTGAAAATCTTGCCGCGCTGAGCATCGGTCTTTTCTTTCTTATTCTTAATATTCGCCCATTTGGAATGTCCTGACATAGTGCCTCCTTATCATCCTGCATATGCTGTAATGGTTTTTCATTCGTTCTTTTCGGAGCGGCGACTGAACGCATGCTGACGCTCCCCCGTTACTATTCTCTTTGGCATCGCGCGGGACACTTTCAACCGACGGCTGCATTGTGCAACGCAATACGCATTTTCGCAATACTTTACTATACCTGTTTTGCTGCCGCTTCGTCAAGCAAAAAGACGGCGTTTGGGTGCAGCTGCAAGTAACTGGCCGGGACCTCCGGCGTGATGGGGCCGTTAAAGATGCGTCCTGCGATCTGCATCTTTTCTTCGCCCGTCATAAGAACCACTACTCTTCTCGCCGCCATGATGGTCGCGATGCCGACGGTAACGACGCGCCCCGTATCCGTCCGTTCCACATGCGTGACGGGCGCAAGCTCCGACGCGCCGAGATTGTGTGCGATGCTTCCGTCTTTGCCGACGGTCAGGAACATGAGGTCGATCCCGCCAGCATTCAGGATGTCGTTCTCGTAATCATTGCAGACAACGCTCCAGTCCGTCGCTTCCGCTGTCGGCGATACACAGTTTTCATCAAGAATATTCACTCTGTCATACAGCGCGGCCTTCATTCGTTCCATGACGGACTCGTCCGCGTCCGCACGCACCGTTTCCGACAAAGTATACGCTCGTATTCCGCTCCAATCCAGCAGGCCGTCCGCCGTCATTCGCGAAACCGCCCGGTACACGGGCAGCAATTCGTCCGCGCAGTCCAGTCCCAGAACGGAACCGGGTCTTTCAATGATTGCCGCCGCAAGCAGGGTGGACGCCGCTGCGCCTGCGATGGCCCTGTCACGATATACCAATACGCTCATTCTAATTCTCCCGATGCAGCAACCGTCTCGATAAAGAGCATGACGTCGCGGTATACGTCCTCGCGGATGTCCTCGTTCAGGATCTCATGCCGGCAGTCATGGTACAGGATGAGTTCCACCGTGTGCTTTGTATCGGAAAGCCAGTCCGCGACCTGGCGGACGCCTTTGCCCATGTTCCCTACCGGGTCACGGTCGCCCGCAATGAGCAGCACGGGTCTCTTCGGCACGCGCTCGGCCCATTTCTTCCCGGATACCTCCGACAGTCCATAAAACAGATCCAGCATGGCGGGCGCGGTAAACACAAAGCCGCACAGCTCGTCCTCCAAATACCGATCGACGTTTTTCTCGTTTTTCGACAGCCAATCGACTTCCGTTCGATTGGGTCGGAATGCGTTGTTGTATGCGCCGAACGCAAGGCGGTGCAGAAGCTTTGACGGTTCGTGCGGTCCATACTTTTTGATCTCATGCTTTGCGATCAGCTTGGCAATGGGCAGAACGGGGTTCCTTCCCGCAGTGCCGCAGAACACATACGCGTCAAAGTCCTTCCCGTCGCGGCCCGCATACGTCCTTGCAAGAAATGATCCCATGGAATGTCCGAATAGGATAAACGGAATACTGGGATAGTCTTTTTTTACAAGATCGTGCAGTGTCCTCATGTCTTGTACGAGCGCATCCCAGCCGTTCTGCTCCGCAAAAAAGCCCTTGGGCATGCCTTCA
>HF985456.1:4829-6655 GCA_000432015.1 Clostridium sp. CAG:1024
TCCTGGCCATAGACAAGAACGCCGTTTTCTGCAAGATACCTTGCAAATTCATCATACCTGTCGATGTGTTCCGCCATGCCGTGCGTAAGCTGCACCGCCGCTCGCACCTCGTCCGGGATCCACATGCGATATCTGCACTGACAGTTGCCCGTTGCGGACGGAAAACGCTTTTCCTTTAAGGTGATCTTCATATTCAGACCTCCCCAATATTTTACTGCAAATATAAAAGAGTATACCATCATTCCATGGAATACTCAATATTTCCGCTTGATTTTTCTCGCGTATGGCCGTTTTTCCGCTTTCATTTTCTCGCCGTTCTTTCGATCACGAAAGCAGGATGTGCTGCTGTGCATTGAGCAGCTCTGCATCGTGCGCATCATGCGTTACCACGATCAGAAGTTTCGCATGTGCAAGAAGCGCGTTTGCAACCTGTATCCTGCACGAAGCGTCAAGCCCGTTGAACGGCTCGTCCAGCAAAAGCACATCATCGGAAAACACCATTGCACGGGCAATGGAGACGCGCCTGCGCATCCCCCCCGACAATTCTGGCGGAAACATGTTCTCTGCCCCCGCCAGTCCAAGGCGTGAAAGATACGTCTCTGCATCTTGCGGATCGCCCGCGATCGCCGCATTTTCAAGCGCAGTACACCACGGAAGCAGGCGATCCTCCTGAAACACAACGCCGACACGGCGATTCCCAAGTCCGGACACCTTCCCGCTCTGCGGAAGGACCAGCCCCGCCAGCACACGCAGGAGCGTAGTTTTTCCGATGCCGGACGCCCCTTGTATTGCGACGCAGCCCGTCCCGGAGATCGCCATGGAAAGCGAATCGAGAACCATCCTATCCCCATACCGCACGGTCACATTCTCAAGCTCGATCATTGCGTATCCTCCCAAGCAGAAAGACAAGAAGACCTTCAAGCAGCATGGAAAGCAGGATCACAAGCAGCGTCCAAGCGAACAGATCCGCCGTTTCCAACGTTAGTTTCGAAAGATACAGCGCGCTGCCCACGGATCGTTTCGGCAAAGCGATGATCTCTGCGGCGACGCCGGACTTCCATGCAAACCCGAGCGACGTTGTGCAGGCGGCAAGGAACTGCGGCTTCACGGAGGGAACGGTGATTCGTGAAAAGCGCGTTCTCCACGGCAGATGGAACGCCGCCGCCATTTCAAGAAGCTGCGGATCGACGCCGGCGAGCGCTTCATGCAGATTCATCCAGACAATGGGCAGTACCATCAGGAATGAAATACAGACCGGAACGAGTCCGGAGGAAAGCCACAAAAGCGCAAGCAGGATGAACGACGTCACTGGCGTTGCCTTGACGACGCCGCGCAGCGGCCGCAGCACCGCGTCAAACAGCCGGGAGCGCGCCGTCAGAGCGGCAAGCGCCGCGCCGCCCGTCACGCCGAGCGCATATCCTGCAAGAACGCGCAGCAGCGTCATGCCGGCCGCCGTCCAGGTTTCACGCTGCCGCAGCAAGACAAGCAGATGCGCAAGGGTTTCGATCGGCCCCGGGAGCAGCAGGGATTTGCCGACAATGCCGGACAATCCCTGCCAAATCGCCAGATACAGCGCCGAGACCGCAGCCTTTTTCGCGGCCCTCGGAATCCGGTCAGTCCAGCTTTGCATAGAATGCGTCGCCGGGCAGCGCGCCGCCTATGGACTTCGGGTTTGCCTCAAACAGCGCGGAGAGCATTTCCCCTGCGATCCTCTGCATCTCCTCGCCCGTGATACAAACAAGGTTGCAATGCGGGATTGCCTTTTTCGCAACGCCTTCCGAGGGAACGATCCCCTGTGCCGCCGCGACGGCGGGCGCATCCTCCGC
>HF985456.1:6713-12950 GCA_000432015.1 Clostridium sp. CAG:1024
ACAACCCCCTCCCCCGCCTGCGGATGCGCCTCGAGGACGGACTTCCTCACAATATAGCAGCCCTGCACGAGCGTCGTATCAAAAGCGGACTCCCACTCCTTTGTCAAATCGAGCGCAATGCGAACGGAATCGTTCTTCAGCAGCACGGCCGACACGTTCGGCTCCGGGAGCATGGCCAGCTCCGCTTCGCCGGACGCGACCATACCCGCGAGCGCCGCATGTTCGCCGACATACTCGACCGTCACGCCGTCAGAAAGCCCGTTTTCCGAAAGAAGCCTGTTCAGCACATATTCCGGCGTGCTGCCCTGGCCGGTCGCATACAGCGTTTTGCCCGCAAGGTCGGACAGGCTCTGTACAGAATCGCCGTTCTCCAATATATAGAGCACGCCGAGTGTATTGACCGCGATCATCACGGCTTCGCCCTCCGTTTTGTGATACAGCACGGAGGCAAGATTGACCGGCACGGCCGCAACATCGACTTCGCCGCTGATAAACTTTCCCGTTACAACGTCCGGCGTATCATACACGCTGATCTCGAACGTATCCTCCGTGTTTTCGGCAAGCTTTGCAAGGCCAAGGCCTGTCGGCCCTTTCAGCGCTGCAATTTGCAGGACCGTGTCGTCCGTTTTTTTGCAGGCAAAAACCGCCGCCGCCATCAGCAGGCAGAGCGCTGCGGCAAGGATCTGTTTCCAAAGCTGTTTCATGTTATACATCTCCTCTCTGTTTTTCCAAAACGGGCAGGATGGTAAACACTCTGCCGTCTCTTTTGAGTTTTCCTTCCGACACGAGCTCGCCAATCGCCCGGTACAGCGTTGCCCGGCTCATGCCGAGCGTTTTGGCGAGCGTATCCATTCCATATGGCAGCGCGCAGACGCCCTGCTCCGCGTTGTTGCTGAGGAACAGCAGCACGCGCTGCTCCGTGCCGCCGCAGACAAAGCTGTCGATACGGCTGCTCAAAAACCGTATTCGTGTTGTCAGGTACCGGATATAATTCTCCGTGACGCGGGGCTCCTCCCGCATCATGCCGGAAAGTGCCGTCTCCACGATCTCGAGCACCCACAGGCTGCTCTGCGCCGTGATTTCCGCAACGTAATCCCGTTCCTCGCAAAATATGGAGGCCGCGCCGAAGAGATCGCCCAGCTTGAGCTTGCTCATACGCATGACGCTTCCGCCCTCGCGCTTTTCGACCAGAGCATATCCGCTCAAAATCAAGCCAAGCGCCGCTTCGGCTCCTTCTGCGGTTCGAACGCTCTCCCCTCTCGCATAGCGGCGGACGCAGATCCCCGGCGCTCTTAAAAGCGCGGCGATCCGACCCTCGGACAGGCCTGAGAACAGGAACGTGGACGCCGCGGCAGCCGCATAGACTGCAGGAACGCGCGATCTGGCCAAAATGTTCTCCACCTCTCCTATTCTGTCTCATTTGAAACAAGATTTTCACTATCATTATAGGATTGAACGCCGGTTCTGTCAATGCTATAATAGGAACATGATGAAAATGATTTCTTGGAATGTCAACGGGCTCCGCGCCTGCATGGAAAAAGGGTTCCTCGATTTCGTCGCGGCGGAATCTCCGGACATCATCGCTTTACAGGAGACAAAGATGCAGCCGCATCAAGCCGAGGTACCGCTGCCCGGCTACTTTCAGTATTGGCATAGTGCAGATAAGAAAGGGTATTCCGGTACGGCCGTCTTTACAAAGCGGGAGCCGCTTTCCTGCGTATGCGGCATCGGCAGACCCGAATTCGACGTGGAGGGACGCGTCATTACGCTCGAGTATCCGGCGTTCTACTTTGTGACCGCCTATACGCCGAACGCGCAGGACGGGCTGCGCCGCATCGACTATCGCATGGCTTTTGAAGATGCATTTCGGGCATACCTTGTCGGGCTTGATGCAAAGAAGCCTGTCATCCTCTGCGGGGATCTGAATGTTGCACACAACGAGATCGATCTCAAGAATCCCCAGCAGAACCGCGGAAACGCCGGATTCTCCGACGAGGAACGCGGTAAAATGACGGAGCTTCTGTCCGCAGGGTTTACCGACAGCTTTCGGGCGCTGTATCCGGATACGACGGCTGCATATTCGTGGTGGAGCTATCGCGGCGGCGCGCGGGCAAGAAACGCCGGGTGGCGTATCGACTACTTTATTGTCTCCGATCGGCTCTTGCCGTGCGTACGGGACAGTCTGATTCTGAACGATATTTACGGCAGCGACCATTGCCCCGTCTGTCTGCTGCTGCAGGAGGATTCCGCTAAATGAAGATCATTCTGGCTTCCCAGTCCCCGCGAAGGCGCGAGCTGCTTGCTCTTATGGGGCTGGAATTTACCGTGATCACGAGCGACGTCGAGGAACGGCCGCCGCAAAATACAACGGTGGACGCATATGTGCGCGCACTTGCGCTGCAAAAAGCCGAAGCGGTCGCTTCGCAGCATCCTGACGACTGTGTGATCGGCGCAGATACGGTCGTCTATCTTGATGGTGATATTCTCGGAAAGCCGCACACGCCGGAAAATGCAAAAAAGTATCTTTCCCGTATGCAGGGCAGAAAGCACACGGTCTATACCGGCGTGGCCGTACTCTCGCCGGGTCGTGCGGACGTTCGTTCCGCAACAACGGACGTCACGTTTTCACCCATGAGCCAAGACGAAATCGACTGGTATGTCTCCACCGGAGAGCCGCTCGATAAGGCCGGCGCCTATGGCGTACAGGGGCCTGGAAGCATTTTTGTCGAACGCGTTGAGGGTAATTATTTCAATGTGATCGGTATGCCGATCCCGCTGCTCTACCAGATGCTGCGGGAGGCAAAGGCACTTCCGGGATTACTGCAAGCGGCGCTTCCGCATCCGCTCCGCACATGAACGATCTCATCGCTGAAAAACTGAAGCTTCTGCCATCTTCGCCCGGCGTATACAAAATGTTCAACGACGCCGGGGAAGTGATCTATGTCGGAAAAGCGATCTCTCTCAAGAACCGCGTCCGGCAGTATTTTCAAAGCGGGAAAAACCATCCGCCGAAAGTTGCCGCCATGGTACGCCACGTCGCGGATTTTGAGACGATCCAGGTCACGAACGAGACGGAAGCCCTTTCGCTCGAAAGCAATCTCATCAAACAGTTCAAACCGAAATATAACATTCTGCTAAAGGACGACAAGCATTTCCCCTATGTGCGCATCGACCTTCGGCAGGATTTTCCCCGCGTCGAGATCGTCCGCCGTGTCAAGCGAGACGGCGCGCGCTACCTCGGTCCTTATCTTTCCGCGATCCTTCTGCGCGACAGCATGAACGTTGTCCGCGAGCACTTCCCCATTCGCCACTGCAAAAAGGATCTCAAGAAAGCCATGGCGCGGCGGGAACGGCCCTGTCTCATGTATCATGTCGGCAAATGCTGTGCGCCTTGCTCCGGCAATGTCACACGAGAAGAATACCACGCGATGCTCGAAGAGATCATCGCCTTTCTGTCCGGCGATACAAACGAGGTGCTGCGCCGCTTGACCGTGCAGATGAACGAGGCGGCCGAGGCGTTGGAGTTTGAGCGCGCCGCCTACCTCCGCGACCGCATCCACGCGATCGAATCGCTTAGGGACAAACAGGTCGTGATCGGAACGAATCACGCCATGTCGGATGTGTTTGCAGTCGGCCGTCTGGGCGACGATGTGCTTGTATTTGCGCTGTTTGTGCGCGACGGCAAAGTGATCGGCACGGAACGCTTCCGTATGGACGCTTCCCCCGAAGAGCAAGACGCGGAGATCATGTCCGCGTTTCTCACACAGTATTACGGTGAATCCGACATCATCCCACCGGAGATCCTCGTACACACAGCGCCCGTGGGTATGGAGGACATTGCCTTTTGGCTCTCGCAGCAGGCCGGGCGCAAGGTGCATCTGCATTTGCCCCTGCGCGGCGATAAAGCGCAGCTCGCACAGCTCTGCTATCGAAACTGCATCGATGCGCTCGAAAAAGACGCAGCGCTGCAAAAGCGTGCCTGGGAGCGCGGTGAAGGCGCACTCGTGCAACTCACGGGAATCCTCGGTCTTGAGACCGTGCCGGAACGGATGGAGTGCTTTGACAACTCGCACATCCAGGGGCGGGAGACCGTTTCCTCCATGGTCGTGTTTACAGACGG
This sequence comes from Clostridium sp. CAG:1024, assembly GCA_000432015.1. GTDB lineage: Bacteria > Bacillota > Clostridia > Christensenellales > CAG-138 > CAG-1024. The sequence continues at coordinate 10,834 of HF985456.1, forward strand.
GCAGCCGGATAAAAAGGCATATCGACGGTTCCGCATCCGTGCCGAAGCGGGCGGCGACGATCTGATCGCAATGCGCGAGGTGTTGACGCGGCGGTTTGCGCGTGCGAAAAACGGCGACCCGGGCTTCGACCGGCTTCCGGATCTGCTTGTGATCGACGGCGGTCCGACGCAGCTCGGCGTTGCTCTGGATGTGCTCGGAGAGCTTGGACTCTCCTTCGTTCCGACGATCGGACTTGCGGAGCAGCATGAATTGATTTATGTCCCCGGTCAGGACGCCCCTCTCGAACTTCCGCGTGCAAGCGCGGCGCTGCACTTGTTAGAGCGCATTCGCGACGAAGCACATCGATTTGCGATCACCTATCATCGAAGTCTCCGACAGAAGGCGGCTCTGTTTTCCGTGCTCGACGGGATCGACGGTGTGGGTGAAAAAAGAAAACGCGCCCTGTTCGACGCGTTCACAACGTTGGACGCCATTCGAAATGCTTCCGTCGATAGTCTATCCGCGGTTCCGGGCATGACGCGGTCAAGCGCGGAAGCCGTATACCGTTATTTTCACCCGGATACAGGCGACGACAACGCCCCATCTTAACAAGCGTTTCAGCAGTATAGCATCTTGTCGGCAGCACACGGATTTGTTTGGCGGTAAACAATCAAAAACGCTCCCGGGAAGTTCAGCCCACGGGAGCGTTTTTTCGATTGGTCATTCATTTAAATTCAGACCGATACTTCCTGAAGATCGGACGCATCTGTTATGCCCGAAAACTCGGAAAACTCCGGTAATTCCTCGAGCGAATGCAGCCCGAATTGTCTGAGAAATTTGTCTGTTGTGCCAAAGAGTGTCGGCCGGCCCGGCGTGTCCTTGTGCCCACATGCGGCAATTAGCCCGAGTTTTTGCAGCTGGCTCACCGCATACTCGCACCGCACGCCGCGCACCGCTTCGATGTCTGCACGGGTCACGGGCTGCCGGTACGCCACCACAGCGAGCGTTTCCAGCATGGACTGGGACACGCTGCGCGTTTTTTCCGGTTGCAGCAGACGCTCGACCGCATCGATATAATCCCGACTGCTGACAAGCTGTGCGGTTTCCGCCGTTACAAGAAGCTGCACGCCTCGGCCTTCCTCACGATAGCTGCGTTCCATCTCCGTAAGAAGCGCTTGCATTTGCGGTTTTGACAATTCCAGAACACGCGAAAGCTCCGTGATCGGAACGGGATCTCCCGCGACAAACAGCAAGCATTCCAACGTATTGTACAATGTGCTCCGTTCCAATGGGGGTTACTCCTCTCCCTCCGGCAGTTCGTCCATATAGGAAAACGCCGCGTCCTCTCCGCCTTCGAACAGTTTCTTTCGCTGCACCAGGATCGGCGCAAACGGCGACGGTTGTTTCAAGCCGATCTCGCCGTGCGCGATCATCTCCAACAGCGCCATGAACGTTACGATGATCTCCATTTTCTCCGGCGCATCGCCAAACAGTGTTTCAAACCGTACGGGAGCATCCGTCGAGAGCAGTTTGCTGCGGATCTTTTTCAGCTGGCCGCGGATCGTATAGCTGTCCGGCCGAACACGGTGCAGGCGCTCTGTCGCTTCCGCTTTCTCCGTTCGGTCGAGGATCGCGAGAAACGCCGCATACAGGTTGTCCATGGTCGTTCCGTCGAGATCGATCTTCTGCGGGGGCAGCGGAACATCCTCCGGAAGCCGCGTCAAGCTGTCGCGCGCCTCTTCAAAACGCGTTTGCAATGCAGCGCTTGCCTCTTTGAACGCCTTGTAATCGCGGAGCTGACGAATCAGCAATTCCTCGGGATCTTCTTCCGCTTCTTCTTCGGGCGTTTCTTTTGGCGGGCGCGGCAAAAGCTGCCGCGATTTGATATACAGCAGCGTGGCCGCCATGGTCAGAAACTCGCTTGCCGTATCCATGTCGAGCGTGTCCAGCTCTCGCATATATGTCAGGTATTGCGAAGTGATCTCAGAAACAAAAATGTCCTTTATATCAATCTCCGCCTGCTGGATCAGATGCAGCAGCAGATCCAGCGGTCCCTCGAACCGTTCGAGGCTGACGCGATAGGTCTCCGCCATAGACCGCCGCCTCAGAACAAGCGAAGGATCGCGATCGCTACGCT
>HF985456.1:12980-31202 GCA_000432015.1 Clostridium sp. CAG:1024
GAAAATCCTTCAAACAGCCAGCCAACGACCGTTCCGAGCACAGTCGATACGAGCCCGGACACCAGCAATGCGATCAGGATATACTGACCATATTGCCGCAGGAACATGAAAAATTTCGGAATATACCGCATGAACAGGCTCTCAAACACATGCGAGCCATCCAATGGATAAATCGGAAGAAGGTTGAACACCGCAAGCGACAGATTGATCGTTACGATCGAAAGGAAGATCGTATAGAACGCCTCATTGCTCCCGAGATTCCAGCGATAGACGCCGAAATAGAAAAGGATCGTCGCAAAAAACGCTACGACGAGGTTCATCGCAATGCCCGCAAGCGATACGATAATGTCATCGCGCCGATAGTTCTTGAAGTTGCGCGGATTCACGGGAACAGGTTTTGCCCAGCCGAATCCAACGACCAGCAGGCAAAGAAAGCCGAACAGGTCGATGTGCGCAAAAGGATTCAGCGTCATGCGGCCGAGGTTTTTCGCCGTCGGATCTCCGAGCTTATCCGCCGCAAACGCATGCGCCCACTCATGCACGGTCAATCCGATGATGATCGCGGGCAGCGTATACAGCAGCGACAATGGATCTTGCAGGATACTTGAAAGCCTTCCGAACACAAAACACCCTCCTTACATTTCCTCTATTATACGAGATTGCAAGGAGGGATGCAAGCGCATTGCGGGCTTTGTCAGCCGCCCGCAAGAAACGCCGCCGCGATCGCGGAAAACACATCGCGCCAGCCAAACGCCTCCACGCTGCGATCCGCATACAGCGGGATCTCTGCAAGCACCGTGCCCTCCGCGTCCTGATACACGATTCGGCCGAGCGCAACGGAATCGTCGATAGGCGCGATCAGTCGATCCGGTGTCTCCAGTGTCTGTCGCAGGTCGCGTTCGGCGCTTTTGGGCAAGAGCAGGCGCACCTCCTCACGCGCGATCAGCTGCACCGTCTTTTCCGTTCCGTCCTGGACGGACAGCTCGGGGACGACCACCTCACCGGCTTTGAGACACCGCTTTGATACAAAATTCGCGAAGCCGAAATTCAACATGGTTTCCGCCGCCTCGAACCGTGCATTTGCCGTGTCTGCGCCGATCACGACCGCGATAAAAGCCGTTCCCGAGCGTTCTGCTGCAAACACGCCGCAATAGGTACTCGTTCCCGCAGAACCCGTCACAAGTCCTTTGCACCCCGTATAAGAACGAATCATACGGTTCGCATTGACGAGCTCCGTTTCCCTGCCGTCGGAATGCTTGAGAAAGTCACGATAGAGCAGGCAGTATTTTTGATATGTTCCGCTCGCAAGCGCACGCTTCCCGAGCTTTGCCAGTTCCTGTGCGGAAAACTGCATTCCTGTTCCGCACGCATCCGTCATTGTGCGTTCCACACCTGCGAGTCGAAGCGTCGCGTTGATATTATCGACAAACACGCTTTCCGAGCCAAAGGCGTTTTCCCCAAGCGTCACGATCGCATCTCCGGCGGAGATCATCACCGCTGCTTTCATCAGTTCGCCCGCGCAAATCGTCTCCCCGTCCGAAAGAAACGCTGTCGGCCCGCTGATCTTTGCCGCACGGGCGCTGACACGCATTTCCGACGCAGCCGCGATCACGCCCTCGTCAAACGCTTCCGCAAGCGTCAGGATCGCGGGAAGCTTCACAAGGCCCGCCACATTAAACGGCGCGTCTCCGAACGACGAATACAGGATCGTATCACTTCCCACGTCCATAAGCACGGCCGCAACCATTGGTGTATCCACTTTGAGCTCCTCCGCTCGTGTACGCGTTACAGGCAGCAGCGCTGCAAACGCCATGATCGCACAAAGCAACCGTTTCATCTCTCATCCCCCCCAATTTCACTACTACTCTATGTCGGAGATTGAAGGAATCATGCAAAGTCTTAGCGAAAGAAACGGCTCCGATCCGTATTTGGATCAGAGCCGTATTGTCAGGTCTTATTCAGTTTTGCGGCGTGCTGCGGTCAGCGTGCGTTCTTTCGCTTTCCCAACTTGCGATCCACATATACAAGGCCGACGATCGCGAGGATCGAAGCGCCCATGATGACCGCACCCAGCACCTTGCTGCCGGAATCGCCGGTGAGCGGGACACCCTTGCTGTTCACGAACGAAGCCACCGAAGTCTTGCCGGCTACGATCGTTCCCTTTGCGCCGCTCGAGCTGACACGATATCCCTCGTGATCGCTCTCTTTGACCTCGTACTTCGTGCCTTCCGGAATGTTCGGCAGCGTGATGCTCTCGCCATGCTTGAGCTGGAACGTGAAGGTATCGGCAGGCTGATCGCCGTATGCGACAGCACGGTCGAAGGTCACCGTAAAGGTGAACAGTTTCGTCTTATCGCCTTTTTCGCCGGTCACGGTCTTCTTGATCTTGAGCGAACCCATGCCGATCTCCGGCACCATATAGTAGATCGTTGCGACGTTCGCCGCCGCGTCCGTACCAATCACGATGTCGCCCGTATCACTGTGATAGGCATATCCTGCGATCTCCTTCTTTGCCGACGAGGTCACGACCTTTGCGCCGTACAACGCGGTACCCGTCGTATCCTCAGCAAGCTGCTTGTTGCTGCCAAGCTCCACATGGTGGATCGTGTAGCCGTAGCTCTGCCGTGCATAGTAGATCGTCGCTTCGTTCTCATCCTCGCCCATCACGATCTCTGCAATATCGCAGCTATCGTAGGCAAAGCCCGCAATGTTCTTCTTCTGTGCTGCAACGTCGATCGTTGTGCCGAGCGGAGCGGTTCCAATCGTATCTTCCGCAAGATTGCCCGTGGTCTTTCCCTTCTCGACGTGATGGATCGTATAGTTTCTCGTGTAGGTGACGGTGTGCTCAACGTGCTCTGCCGGCATATTGCCGCTGACCACGGCCTGATCCGGCGTATGTCCCGCGACGGCGGGCGAGGTCACCTCATACGGTTTTTCAAAGACCAACCTGCCGGAATAGTCTTCGGCGGCCTTCGATCCATCCTCAAAGACATAGTGAATGGTCAGGTCATAATAGTTGCGCACATAGTAGATCCGGACCGTTGTTCCGGTCTTTGCGATCGTTGCCTGCGTGAAGTCTAATGCGGTAAACCCGGTATAGACCTTTGCAGCAGCAGCGGTCTGTTCGCCGACCTTGCCGGGAATCGTCTCTTTTTCATCGGGCGTATCGGGGTAGGTACCGTCGAGTTTCTCTTTGTAGTGCTCGACCGTATAATCCGCGTTATTCTCCTGGATCAAGTTCCAAACCGCATAGAGGACGGTGTTGCCCTTAATCTCGAACGTATCGTCAGCTTTGTAAACCACCGTCGGGGAAGGCGTCGTGCTCCAGCCCGCGAACCTGCTGCCTTCTACTTGCAGCGTGCAGTCCTTGACGCGAACTACGTCACCGGCAATATACGTCTCCGTATCGCCGTACTGCGACGTGCCGTTCATATACTTCAGCGTGTAGGTCTCCGTTGTCTGATCGGACTTCCACTGCGCATACAGATGCGTGGTGGAATTGGCTTTGACCGACAGCGAGCGATTTATACCGCTGCCCGTGCCGTTCGCCTTCGTGTTCCACGGAGAAGATGCAGGGCTATAACCAGCGAGCGGGCGCCGTGAACCCAAGGTCCGCGGGCGCTTTAACGGGAAGCGTATAACCGGTATTCGCAATATTGTAGCCTGCGCGAATGGTGTACTTAAAAGTCTGCGTATAGTCCGTCCCGCTCGGATAGTTGGAGTGGTACACGACGGTGCAGTTCATCGAGTACTGGCCTTCGCCGATCACTTCCGAACCGTCGCCGGTCTCGCCGCCGCCGGTGCCTTCGCCCTCAGGCACATAGCCGCGTGTCCAATACGTCATGGTACCCGTCGAGGAGTTGCAGCTCCAATTGACGGTTGTGCCGACCTGCTGGCTCAACGTGGACGGGAAATACCAGTTGCCGGAAACGTGGTCCACTTTGCAGTCGCTGTTGATGAACTTCGTGATCGGCGGGATTCTGTAATCGTCCGACTGGATTTTCTCGTCGCCTTTACGGCAGGTATCGGTGCCGATATTGTCGTAGGACTTGTTGCTGACCATGTCAAAGATGCGAATCTTGATCGTGATCTTGTCATCCGGATCCCAGCTGCTCTTAAACAGTTCCGGTTCGTCCTGCTCGAGTTCTTCCTGCTCGAGCACAGGGGCACCGCCCCCTTCAGTGTCGTTGGCCGAGATATTCTCGTCTGTATCGCCAGCGCCCTCTGCGAGCACCCCCACCGGCAGCATCGCAAGGACAAACAAAACAGACAGGAATATTGCCAGGAATCTGTTCATGCGTCTTGTCATAACTTGTTCCTCCTGTAAAATACTCTCCAAGTCAATACAATGTGCAAACTTATGGTATCAATATCCGCAAGCACACCCCTTACAGGGGCATTATAACCCGTAGCGCCCGGTATTTCAATGGGGCAATACAATTTTAAACAACTTTTACGAACGTTCGCCAAAGGCGGCAAAGCAACGCCATATGCTCTTCGTCGGGCCTACGCACGATCTTTTGCAGGAGACCGTTCTCCACGCTCCGATCAATCCTTTTTTCGGAGCAGGCTCAGTAAAACGTATCCGCCGATCAGTACGGCGATCGACACAGTCATCACGCCGTACATGGCGCCGATGCTGACCTTTTCGCCGTAAAAATATAGGTTGCAATCAATGGAGTCCTTGATCCCTTCCACCACTTCTGCAGGGAAACAAAGCTTTTCCATCTCCGCATACACGCCGTTCAGTGCATGATTGCGAAGCAATGCCGTTCCGTATGTGCCCGGGAAAAAGGACAGGACCTTCTGCAGGCCTTTTCCGAAGCTGGAAATAGGCATGTATGCGCCGCAAATGAAACCATAGCCCGCGCTGACGACGGTGCCGACCGCCGAGCCCTGTCCGCTGGTGGAAAGGTTACAATTGATGACGGAGGACAGCGCCGTGCCAAACAGCACAAGGACGAACACGTCCAGGCACAGCAAAAGCACATCGGCAACGGTTAGATACCAGCCGGTCACGGCCAAATACCCAAGGCAGGCGCCCAGCGCCACAAGGCAGATCAGCAGGGTCGACAGCGCGCTCGATGCAAAATAGCTAAACGCGAGCGTCGATCTCTTCACCGGGCTCATGGTCAGATCGCGCCTTGCACCGCTGGTCTTATCCTGCACCATCAAGAGATTGGAACAAAACGCCACCGTCACGCAGCATACCGCCAGCAGAGAAGAAACCAGCTGTCCGCCGACCGTGCCGTTGATGAGGGCTTCTTCCACGGTAAAACCGGCAGGCACAGCGGAAGCAAAAGACTCCTTATAGACCTTTGCGAGAAAGGTAGCATATAGCACAAGAAGAATGATCGGCGTAATGAGGGAGGTAAAAAACATTCCCTTGTCCCTGAAAAACAGTTTGCAGTTGCGCTTGATGAGCGCGCCGAGTCCCGTCATTTCCCTTCCCCTCCAATCAGCTTTTTGCCGGTCACTGCAAGGAATACATCGTCCATCTTTCCTTTGGTGATCTCATAATCCGTAAACAGCGCGGGGTTTTCCAGAATCAGCTTCGTGGCCTCGCCCGTATTCGGCACCTCGATGCGCCATCCGTCCCGAACGGCGGTATATGCGCGTCCCAAGGCTTTGACAGCGGACTCTTCCACGCCATAGAGCGTCACAAAATCGCCGGCATAGGTATTCTTCAGCTCCAACGGCGTTCCTTCGCCCGCGATCTTCCCGCCGTCCAAAATGATCACATAGTCGGCGTCGACCGCTTCCTCCATGTAGTGTGTGGTCAGAAACACCGTCAGCTTCTCCCGTTTCCGAAGTTCCGTGACCACGTCCCACAGCAGTTTCCTCGTCTGCGGATCAAGGCCCGTGGTCGGTTCGTCGAAAACGAGGATCCTGGGACGATGAAGCAGGGCTCTTGCGATGTCAATGCGGCGGCGCTGCCCGCCGGAGAGTTTCCCCACCGGACGGTTCAGGATGTTTTCAAAGTCCAGCAGCTTCGCGAGCTCCGTTAAGCGCTGTGCAAATTCTGCGCCCCGAATGCCATACAGGGCAGCGCGGCTTTGCAGATTGTCCCGCACGCTCAACGCCGCATCCAGCACAGAGTTTTGAAATACCACGCCCAGCTCCCGTTTGATATGATCGAGGTTATGATCCAAGTCCGCGCCGTCGATCTCCACAAAGCCGCCATCCTTGCCGAGCTGACCGCACATAATGTTGATGGTCGTCGATTTGCCCGCGCCATTGATGCCGAGAAAGGCGAACAGCTCCCCCTCTTTCACACGAAAGCTCAGATCCTGAACTGCCTTTACTTCCCCAAAGCTCTTGCTCAGGTGCTCTATTCTGATAATATCTTCCATCCTATTCCTTGTTCCTCTCTTTCACTAAAAAGACGTTTGAGGCACTGTTTCCCTTCCGGCCTGTTCTCGGGCGGCTGCTGCAGCTCGACTGCGTCAGCAGCACTGCCGCGGTGATTGCAAACGTCTCTCTTGTCATTTTCCGCAAGCGCAGCCATCGCCCGCGTCGTCTCGCGATGGGGCATCAGCGGTCGCAGTCCGAATTTAAAGATGCATCAAGTGATGCGCAACATCTAATGTGCGTCGTCATTATACTGAGGCAGGGAACGTTTGTCAATGATTCGGGGGATTTGTCTTGTGCGGTTCCTGCGCTTCTGAAATTCCGTTTGACATCTCGGGGATCCGTAGTATAATACAGGTAACCGTCCTTAGGGGCGGGGGGCTTCGGGCTGCCGGGTGCTGTCGCATGATAACATCCGGCGGCCTTTTTTGTTCGAAATCCCGGTACTGTCTGTATGCGGAGGCCGTTCCCGCCGCAGGGATCGGACACGACTTTCATGCAATGATTTATATAGGCCGGCGCAAGCTTCTTTCCCCCGCAATATCTGTTGTCATAGTATCATCATGCGATTCCGTCATCGTTTCTGTATCCTCCCGCTTCATTGTCGGTAAGTGTTGTTCCTCAAATTCATTCGGATCACTTGCTTTCTCTCTCACCTTTTGCGCCAGCGAACTGTCATGCCGTCTGATGTATTCAAATGTATCTGCAAGCGACAGAAACAGTCTGGGTTGTTTATGATAGGTTGACTCTTTCGGAGAGGTTACCAGGTTGATATGATACACATCGACAGGATATGTTCTCGTGTCCAAGCGCCATTTCCCCACAGCAGTTTCAATGTCATAATTCGGCGTATAATGCTCGTCACCGTCTATTGCATGTGCGCGCATCATTGCCGCCAGAATGGTACAAGCTGCAGAAGTCCATTCAGGCACCATACCGCAGTGTCAAACCGCTTGGTACATTTTTCGGCTGATATTACGCATTGATACTCGGCACTGCATCCGTCTATTTTGAATTGATTTTCTCGATCAGTCCGGCTTGGAGCCGGAAAATAAGAATTTGTAATCGACGCTTCAATTCATCGCGTTATCGCGGACGTCTGTGCGGCCGGAATGCGCGGAATAAATCGATATTTCGCACGGAATCTTCGCTTCTTCTGTCCAGTACGCATGCACCCTGGATATACATTTTTCAAAATGCAGTTTTTCATCCTGCGGATCTGCGGTCAGCGAGAACATTCTATCATAGTCATCAATCACGATGGCGATTGATGAAAACACTAACCACTCCAAATCGCAGGCGCACTCGTCCCATGCGTTCCAATTCTCCCCAAAATACGCCGGAAACTGAAACGCTGCCGAATACTCTTTCATGAAATCGCTAACGCTCCCGCATCTTTTCCCTCTGATATAGGCAGTATATCTTCCTTCCATATGGCTGTTCGCGTAGAACGCCGCATAGGCGTCATCGTTCGTCCCTTGTCGTATATTTATCATTGTTTCATCACCTCTAATTCCGATCTTTTGTGAATATGCAAACCTCAAAGGGGCGAATCCTTTGCAAGGTCAGCATAGCTGTTTGCAGGCAACCGGTATCTCTGCTCTCCCGAATACAGAAGCTATGCCCTGCCGCTTTGCTGCTCCGCTTTCATAATACACATGAATTCGATCAGCCGATCTATAGAAACGCCATATTCATTTATATTGCCATCGTCGGCAATACCAAACTCCATCAGCTCGTCAGACAGCGCGTCAATATAATCATCCCATCGATCAAAAGAAAAGTCCATAAACACTCCTGCTGTCAGCAACGGCAGGCTGCTTTTGCGTTTCATCAATATTTCATTTATTGCTATGATGGGTTTCCCCCGCCGGTCTTTCATAAGAACCTTACCCCGATAGCGCGGATCGCGGGCAAAACCAAACACGTTTTGTCCAGGCCACACTGCCTCATTCGATCGAGCCGGTCTTTCGCAGCGTTCAATTCTTTTCTGCGCGTTTTTTCGCGAGCAGTCCTTTTATGATGTCTAAAATGTAGACAAAGCTCTCCATGCGAACAAGGTAGGATACGCCGAGATACATTGCCGCGCCCGCTGCGATCTGAAGTGCAAGCAGCGCCGCGGCCGGAAGTTCGAGACGTCCGATGAGCAAAACGACAGCGCTCATCCCCATGCCGAGCAGTAGCGTCGGCAGGATGTCCCGCAGCTCTTCGAGGAGCGAATAGCCAAACAGCTTTTTGTTTTGCGAAGAGTTGATGATCAGCTCCAGCACGGAATTGACCATCGTCCCCACGGCGATGGCGATCACGCTCCGAAAGCAAACAACCGTTCCCAAAAGAATGGAGATCCCGACGACTTTCTTGATAATCTCGAGTTTCAAATAGAGATCGCTCCTTCCGAGCGCCATAACGGGCTGGAGGTTCGCTGTATTGATTGGAATAATCAGGCAGTTGAAGCAGGCAATCTGCAGATACGGTACGCAAGGCAGCCATTTATCCGTCAGCAGCACCTGCACGAGCGGCTCCGCGATCGCGGCCATTCCCATGAGCAGCGGACACATGATGTAAACGCTGACGCGGATCGAACGTCGGGTCAGCATACGGACGCGCTCACGATCGTCCTGCACGTTCGCGATCGCAGGAAAGATGACCGCTGTGATGGGTGAATTCGCGTTCAGGGCAATGATCTCCGGAAAATGCCTTCCTTTATCATAAAAAGCGAGATCGGCCTCACTGAACAGTTTCCCGATCACAAGGCTTCGCAGATTATAGTAGACCGTCTCGATGAGCGAGGAGGCAAGCAGCTTCCAGCCATAAGAAACGAGTCCTTTCAGGCGCTCAAGGGAAAGCATCCGCTTCGGCCGCCAATCGATCGAGAAAAACAAGATCACCGTGTCGAACAGGCTGTTGGTCAGATACTGTCCGACAAGCGCCCAAACGCCAAATCCGAAAAGCGCCAGCCCGATCCCCACAAACGCCGAAATCACAGTGCCGATGACCGTCGCACGAAAAAACTTGCGAAACGCCATGTGTTTTGAAATATAGGCGCGCTGAATCGAGTTGAAGCTGGACAGCAGCAGACGGACTCCCAATACCCGAAGCACAGGGCACAGTATCTCGCTGCGGTAAAAGCCGGCAACGAAGGGTGCGGCAGCGAACAGAACGCCATATAAAAGCGCGGCCAGGAACATGCTGAAATAGAAGATCGATGAAAAGTCCAGCGCATCCGCGTCCCGTTTCTGCACAAGCGCGTTCCCAAAGCCGGAGGTCACGAACACTTCGCAAATCGAAATAAACACCATTACGAGCGAGATCGCGCCATAATCATCCGGCGACAAGAGGCGCGCCAAAACCAACGAAACGACCGTTGTGACGATCTGCGCCAAAATCCGTTCCGCATAGGTCCAAAACAGGCCTGTCGTGACCTTGTGGCGAAGCGACGGCCCTTCCGCGCCCTGGTTGGCTCCTGCGTTCTGGGTCGTCCTCAGCTCGTTTTGTTTCGGTTCTTGATGCTCCATAGCGTTTTCCTTACCGGGGGCAGCGGCACAAGCTTACGCATGAGCGCGCTGCTCCGGCTCCGTTTCATGAAGTTCTGACTGACAGTACACGGCAAAACGTTTCGCTATTGCAGTCGGACGTTTGCATGAGCGCCCCGCCGCTACCCGTTCCGGGCGTCGTTGATCTCTTCCGCGGTATTCAGCGCTCCGCGCTCTTTTGTGCGGCGTTCGAGTTCGCCTGTTCCGCCCTCCACAACGCCGCGGTGCCGCAGCACGCTTCCTACGGTCAGAAGCATACACTTGCAATCAAACAAAAAGCTGATCTTCTTAGCATATTCGCCGTCCAATTCCGCTTTCCTCGCGATCGATACTTCGTCCCTGCCATTGACCTGCGCCCACCCGGTCAACCCCTGCGGAACATCGTTTGCTCCATAGCGGTCGCGCGCCTCGATGAGATCGAATTGATTCCAAAGCGCCGGTCTTGGACCGACAAACGACATATCGCCCTTCAGAATATTGAGCAGCTGCGGCAGTTCATCCAAGCTTGTCCTTCGCAGAAAGCGCCCCGGTCTTGTGATATAACGGTCGGGCTCCGCAAGAAGATGCGTCGGTACATCGCGCGGCGCGTCCGCCCGCATGGTGCGAAACTTCAAAATCTCAAAATACCGTTTTCCTCTCCCGACGCGCTTCTGCCGGAAAAACACGCCGCCCTTTGTATCGAGCCCAATCCAAAGCATCAAGGCAAGAAACAGGGGCGAAAGCAGGAGCAGCATGGTCGATGCGAGCAGGACATCCAGCACCCGTTTGATCCCGTTCCTATACAGACATCCTTCATGGCTGGGCCCGCCGCCGGGCGGGCGCTGCCACGCGGCTGCGCACTGCAACGTCATTTTCGATTCCTCTCTATCGCGCTCTGCAATCCGGTCGGACTGCAAGAAACATACCGATCGTTTTCTGCTTTGAACTTTTATTATACGCCATTCTCCGTGATGACGTCAATTCGATACCTGATCGGTGCATTGCGCTGCCAAACTGCGATTTCAAAAAAATACCGTGTAACGCAAACGCGATTTCGGAGAACATAATGTCAGGATGAAACGTGCGATTATTTTCAGCTTCATATGTGTCCTTGCTCTGCTGTCCGGCTGCGCGCGAAAAGCGCGTGAGATCACGGATCGCACCCTGCTGCCCGCGGGCGCTTCCCTCTGCGGCGTCAATCTTTCGCGAGTGCGCATGGGTTCCGCAACGGCCGCGATCGAGCAAAAGCTCGGCGAACCGCAGATAACGCTGCTGCTTCCCGGAAACAGCGTCCATTTTCGCGGCAGCGAACTGGGACTGCGCTATGATGTGCGTTCGGCTCTCACCGCGCTTTGCCAGGGCGAGCCCTGCGACGGCGTGGCGCTGGCCGCAGACAGAACCCTATTGGAGGCGCGTCTGTCCCGTTTTGCGGAAGGTTACCGAACACCGCCCACAAATGCAAGCGTCGAAATCAATCGTTTGGCTTCTGAGCCCTTCTCCTACACGGACGCCGCCGCCGGAACGGCGGTCGATCTGCCGCTGCTCATTCAGAAGATCCTGTGCGCGACCGCAGCGGGCGATGCGGGCAGTATTGTTGTCGAGGTTCCGCTGCGTACGCTCGAACCCGAGGTAACGCTTGCCGACATTCAAAAATACCGGCAGCCGATCGCCAGCTATTCGACATCCTTTGCGAAGTCTCCGCTCAACGCAAAGAACCGCGTCCATAATCTCAAAAAGGCGGCCGCAGCGATCCACGGAACCGTGCTCGCGCCCGGTGAGGAATTCAACTGCAACGCGGTGCTCGGCGACCGCAACAAGGAAAACGGGTGGCTCGAGGCTGCCGCGATCCGAAACGGCTCCTATGTGGACGAATACGGCGGCGGCGTCTGTCAGGTCTCCTCCACGCTGTTCAACGCGGTCCTCATGGCCGACCTTACCGTGACCGAGCGAAAACCGCACTCCTGGCCCATGGGGTACATTGGCATTGGACGCGACGCGACCATCAGCACGGGCGGAAAAAACTTTCGTTTTGTCAACAGCACCGAGCATGAGATCGTGATCGGCGCGTCGGTCGATGAACAGACGCATACGCTCACCTGCACGCTCTACGGCATGCCGCCGGCTGACGGGCATACGATCCGCATCGTGTCCGAACAGACCGGCAGCCTCGAAGACGTCCCGGAAGAATATGTGCTTGACGAGAGTCTGCCCTACAACACGCGCGTCATCGAACGAGAAGCACGGCGCGGCAAGACTTCCCGCACCTTCAAGGAATACTACGACGCTTCAGGCGCGCTTATCGAGCGCATCGTCGCATTCGAGGACGTATACCGTTCGATCCCCGCGCGGGTCTCCGTCTCGACCGACATATATTATTCATAGAAACTCCCTTTTTTTACGCCCCTTCATGGAGTATAATAAATGCAAGTTATACTCCAAGGAGGCGTCCCTCATGCGCAATCTGACCATGCTCACCGATCTCTATCAGCTTACGATGATGTATGGATATTTCAAAAACGGCATGACGCAAAACGAAGGTGTGTTCGATATTTTTTTCCGCCCGCGCAACAACATTACCTACACGGTCACCGCGGGGCTTGAGAGCGTCATCAACTATATCAACGATCTACACTTCTCACAGGAGGACATTGCGTACCTCCGCTCCCTAAACCTGTTTGACGAGCCGTTTCTCGAAGCGCTTGCGGAGCTGCGCTTCACGGGCGACATCTATGCCATGCCGGAGGGAACGGTCGCCTTTCCGTATGAACCGCTGCTCAGAGTGCGCGCGCCCATCATGCAGGCGCAGCTGATCGAGACGGCGATGCTCACCTTTATCAATCATCAAACCCTGATTGCGACCAAAGCGAGCCGTGTATGCTATGCTGCGGGCGACGGCGCCGTTATGGAATTCGGCCTGCGCCGTGCGCAAGGTGCGGACGCCGGAATTTACGGCGCACGGGCCGCGGTGATTGGCGGCTGCGCTTCCACGAGCAACGTGCTTGCCGGGCAGATGTTTGATATCAAGATTAGTGGAACGCACGCGCACAGCTGGGTCATGAGCTTCCCGGATGAGATCTCTGCCTTCCGAGCGTATGCCGAGATCTTTCCCGACGCCTGTCTGCTGCTCGTCGATACCTATGACACGCTGAAAAGCGGCGTGCCGAACGCCATTCGCGTTTTCAATGAACTGCGCGCCAATGGTCACGAACCGATGGGTATTCGGCTTGACAGCGGCGATCTTGCCTATCTGAGCAAACGCGCGCGCCGAATGCTGGATGAAGCAGGGTTCCCGAACGCAAAGATCTGCGCATCAAGCGACCTTGACGAGACTGTTATCCGCGAGCTGAGAATGCAGGGCTGCCGCATCGATCTATGGGGCGTCGGAACAAAACTCATCACAAGCGAGGACAATCCCGCGCTCGGCGGCGTCTACAAGATGTCCGCAGAGGTCGTAAACGGTCAAGTCGTTCCGAAGATCAAGCTGTCCGACAATCCTGCAAAGGTCACAAATCCCGGCATCAAGACGGTATTCCGTCTCTACGGCAAGGCGGATCACATGGCTATTGCGGATCTGATCGCACTGGAAGGAGAGACCATCGACGAAACGAAGCCGCTTCGCATCTATCACCCGGACCAGACCTATAAGAGCATGACCGTCCGTGATTTTTATGTAAAGGAGCTGCTCGTGCCCGTTTTTCTTTCCGGCAGGCAGGTCTACACTTCTCCAACGGTCATGGAGATCCGAGCGTTCGCTGAAAAGAACCTCGCCGCGCTCTGGGATGAATACCGTCGTCCCATGCAGCCGCACATCTACAAGGTCGATCTCTCCGATCGGCTGTATGATCTTAAAAAGCGTCTCATTGGGCAGATCACGGAGGCAAACGCATGAAAAAAGCCGGAGGCTCGACCGTTCTTGCCGTCATCGTTCTCTGCTGCTTTTTCTGGGCCGCGGGCTGTATTTCCGTCGAACCGGAGATCGCCGGTACGCCTACCCCCTCTTCCTCTCCGACGCCCATGCCGGAGGCATTTGCGCCCGAACTGACCGCAGCGCCGCTTCCGACCGACCAGCTCGGAAAAATCGTCGAGACGGACGATCATTATTACAGTTACCTTTCCTTCGGGGATGTGCGCGTCTATGAGTACGATACCGGAACGTTCCTCGACGGTATCTGTGTCAACGCTTACCCACAGGCGCTTGAAGGCGAACTGTACATCGTCTATTATGCCGCCGACGGCAAGCTGGCAGGCAAAGGCCGCATCCACAATGCGACAGGCGGAAACATTTTCGAGACGGGCAGTCACCCCGTATATGCCGAGATCAGCACCGACATCAGTGTGATCGGCATGGACTTTGTCTTTGAGGTAAAAACACCCTTTGTCCCCGTTGTACCTGAACAGTCGGAGAAGGAGTGAACGCGGAATGAAAGCTCGTCGACGCAAGGCGTACGCGCGCATCTATGCATTACGATTTCTTGCGATAGCCTGTGCACCGTTTCTTGTAGGGATTGTTACGCTTTTGATGACATACGGAGCAAAACCGCTGGAAATGAGCGGAGAAAACTGCGGGACATTCTACGTCTTCACTTTGGCCGAATACCGGCATGTTTCCTTGCCGAAGAGTTCCTATTTTTGTCTGACCGACCCGGAAGGCACGGGATATTACATTCGCTCTCCGTTTCTTTCTGCGTTCGATCGCGCCGCATTTACGCGCGACGCCAGGCCCGGCAGTCTCATCCGCTGTCTCGGTCAGCCGAACAGTATGAAAGAAAACCGTTATAACATTTATACGTTGGAATGTGACGGGCAGGATTACCTTTCTTACGAAAACTACTGCACGGCTTTTCGGAAAAACAACCACATCGGCTCGGTGATGGGATGGATCTTCCTTTCGATCGGGATCCTATTCTTGCTCATCTGGGCGCTCTTGCTCCCGCCGCCGCGAAGGATGCGGTCTTTCCGCAAATATTTGAAAAAGGGGGAAGGCGCATAAGCCCCCCTGCCGCGATGCTCTGAAGCGCTTGCACGAAATAAGCGCCCCGTATCGGCTTCGATACGGGGCGCTTGTGCTCTGCCTTATCGCTTACAGGTTTTTCAGCAGGCCGGTTGCATCGTTGAACTCGTTAATGAGCTCGTCGATATCCTTTGCCTGATCGTGCATGTCGGTCCAATAGTGATCATTGTACCACTGCTCGTTGATCTCCTCGTAGGTTTTGCCCTGCTGCTCGACCCAAGTGTAGTACTTAAGGTTATGGACGCGTTTGCGAGCCTGATAGGTGAGCTCTTCCATTGCATCCGTGCGGATGCCGTGCAGATGTTCCGCGTAGTCCGCTGCGGCCTTGCAGGCGGTGTATGCGCCATCCTGCTCCTCCAGCTCTTTGATACGGCTGCCGTACATGACGGACGAATCCGTGCCGACCGTTGCGACAACGTCGTGCTCGGTGAGCTCGTAGTACTTCGCCATCTTGATGCAGCAAAGCATGTTCGCAATGCCGGAAATGCCGAGCAGCGGAAGCTTTGCAACGAAATCTGCCGGTACGCCGACCTCTTCGACGAGGTATTTCTGACCGATCGGATCGTTGAAGAGCCGGAGCAGCTTCTGGCTGTCTTCGTCGTCAATGTCGATAACCATGTCGGTGTTCTTGACATTGTGAATCCACGGCACGTGCTTGTCGCCGATGCCCTCGATGCGGTGTCCGCCGAAACCATTCTCAAGCAGCGTCGGGCATTGCAGCGCTTCGCCGACGGCGAGCTTCGCATGGGGGTACTGTTCTTTCAGATAATCGCCCGCGCTCATAGTGCCTGCGGAACCGGAGGTGAAGCAAGCGCCCGCGAAGCGGTCGCCTTCGCCCTTGACGGACTCAAACGCATCCTGAATGGCCTTGCCGGTCACCTGATAGTGCCAGACGCTGTTGCCCATCTCTTCAAACTGGTTGAAGATCATGACGTCCTCACGGGTCTCGCGCAGCTCCTTCGTCTTGTCGAAGATCTCTTTAACGTTGGACTCGCAGCCGGGAGTCGCGATGACTTCGCCAGCGATGTTGGACAGCCACTCAAAGCGTTCGCGGCTCATTTCCGCGGGCAGGATCGCGATGGAATCGCAGGCAAGCAGTTTGGAGTTGAACGCGCCGCCGCGGCAGTAGTTGCCCGTAGAGGGCCAAACCGCTTTATGATAGGTAGGATCGAACTGACCGGTCACAAGACGGGGAACGAGGCAGCCAAAGGAAGCGCCAACTTTGTGGCATCCGGTGGGGAACCACTTGCCGGTCAGAATGATGATGCGTGCTTTGACGCCCGACAGCTCCTGCGGCACTTCGATGAAGTTCACGGGGCCGAACGTTCCGCCGCTCTCTTTGGGCTCGTTATGCCAGCTGATGCGGAACAGATTCAACGGATTCAGATCCCAAAGTCCGACAGACTTCAGCTTTTCCTTGATCTTATCCGGGATCAGGTCCGGGTTCCGCATCTGCGCAAAGGTCGGGATGATGATGCCTTTTTCCTTTGCCCGCGCGATCGTGCGCTGCAGATTGTCACGATTCATGGTCAGATCGATCATTGTAGCACTCCCATTCATATAAATTGTATGATACTGTCCTTAGCATACACAACTTTTTCACGTTTGTAAACCACAAATGGCGACAGAAATCAAAAAACTTTGATGTTTGCTAAAATATTTTCTGTCGCGTGATATGCAAGCAGCAGATCTACGGATTCGCCATAGCTTTTGATACCGCTCTGCTGCGCGTTGTGCTTCAGGTACCGGTCGTTCGCGGCGCTTGCCGCCGTCTCCGCCGGCCCGTCATACCGTTTCCAATATGCATTATAGGCGTCAAGATCCCTGCGCATTGCGGTACTGTATCCCGCGCGGATCGCTCGGTAACTATCCGGTTCTGTCTCGCTCAGTGCATTTCCGCAGCGAAGAAGCGCTCCCATCAGTCCGGAATACACGATCTCCGGCCGATCGGAGGCCAGACAAGCCAATATGCCCGCAAACTCCGCGGCATCCTCCGACGCGATGCCGAGCTGGTGTGCCATTTCATGCGCCGCGCCCTGATAGACGAGCAGCGCCGGTTGATGCACGTTCACGTTCGGTTCCGCGGTCAGTCCGATATAGATCCCAGCAATGCCGAGACGGGACAGTCCCTCCGACCACTCGACCTCTTTGGCCTGCGTTACCTTGCCCGAGAAAACGTGTGATGTTTCCGCAAGCTCCGCGTAGCAGTCCGTAAGCAGGGAGAACAGTAGTTTCCGATCTTCCGCATTCTGTGTGAATACGCCGTTTTCATCTTCGGGAAGCCGGGCGCGCACGTGCGCAGCGGCTCCTGCTATTTCACGCGTGAGCTGTTCGAGCTCCTCTGCCGGGCGAAGCTCCACGGCAAGTCCCATCCGTTCGGAAAGCGGGACGCGGAAGTAGTTGAACCCCCAAGTGACATAGAACAGATTCCAGCCGATCCCGACCGCAATGAGAACGGACAAGACCGTATTGCAGAATCTCGCCGCACTGATGCGGCGCACAAGCAGCAGGATCAGACGCGAAAGCAGCAGCAGCGGTATGCCGATGCAGAGCGCATACAGCAGCGCTTCCGCAAGGGATATGGGCAGAAGCGACGTTATGCTCGAGATGACATCCTTGATGATTGGATACGCCGTCTCCGCATACCGCTCCATCGCTTCCGTATGAGCGGAGGCAAAGCGCGGCAGCAGAATACCAACGGGCAGAAGCGCCAGCCACGGGAGTCGCACGATGATACTTTTCCAATCCGGTTCGCGTTGCATTTCCATGAATTCATTATAGCATGACGCGCAGATTCGTGCTATGATATATTGACAGGAGGCAAGAGGAATGAAAACAGCTATGCGCATCGGGATCTCCACCGCAAGCTATTTTAACCGTATGCCGATCGAGGATGCGATCCTGGAACTCGGCGCGCATGGTGTGCGGATCTGTGAGTTGTTCCTGAACTCCTTCTCGGAGTACACGGACGAGTTTTCCTCGTTTCTCGCAGAGCGGGTTCACCAGGCGGGTCTCACCGTCTACAGCGTACACCCGATGAGCTTGCAGTTCGAGCCGCAGCTGTTTTCGGCTCACCCGCGGCAGCGAGCCGATGCGTTCCGCATGTTTGAACAGATCCTTCGTTCTGCGGCGCGGCTTCACGCCACACACTACGTCATGCACGGCGCTGCATATCTCATCGGCGCGTCAAAGGGTCTCTCGATGGAACGCATTGCTCCGGTCTTTTCCGAACTGACGGCGCTTGCGGATTCCTACGGCGTAACGCTCACACTCGAAAATGTGAGTTGGGGGCTGTTTCGTACGCCCCAATTCGGTGAGGAGCTTCGCAGCCGCGTCGGCGACGCTCTT
>HF985457.1:0-2476 GCA_000432015.1 Clostridium sp. CAG:1024
CGATTCCCGCCCATTCTTGCCAGAAACGAAAGGAGAACCGACATGGACGCTGGGCCCAGTCATAAGTGCAATACCCAGAAAAACTCTGCCGCGGCGCCCGTGTATCATGCGAGCGTCCGGCCATAATGGAAGAGGAGGATCCCGTATGAACGAACGTGTTCTGACGCTGCTGAACGACCGGCAGTATGTAGCGCTTCGCGAGCTGCTTTCGGACATGCACGTTGCGGACATCGCCGAAGTGTTTTCCGAGATCGACGACCGCGACAGTATGCTCCGTCTGTTCCGCCTGCTGCCCAAAGAGACGGCCGCGGAGACTTTTGCCTATCTGGAACCCGATGTACAACAGAATATGATCGAGGCCATGACCGATGTAGAGCTGCGCAGCATTCTCGACGAAATGTTCCTCGACGACTGCGTTGACCTGATCGAAGAGATGCCGGCCAACGTTGTGCAGCGCGTCATGCGCAACACGACGAAGGAGAACCGCGCGCTTATCAATCAGTATTTGCAGTACCCGGAGGACAGCGCCGGCAGCCTCATGACGAACGAGTATGTCTGCCTGAAGCTCGGCATGACCGTGCGCGAGGCGCTCGCCGTGATCCGCAGGGACGGCGTGGACAAGGAGACAATCGAGACCTGCTTCATCGCCACAAAGGATCGGAAGCTGCTCGGCGAGGTCACGCTTCGCGAGATCGTGCTTGCAGACCCGGACACGCTCATCGACGATATCATGGAGGACTACACGCTCTCCGTGCGCACGCATGACGATAAAGAGGAGGTCGCGCTGCTCTTCTCCAAATACGACGTGACCTCGCTTCCCGTGGTCGATCAGGAGAACCGGCTCGTCGGCGTGATCACGATCGACGACGCGGTGGACGTCATTCAGGATGAGAACACCGAGGACTTTGAAATGATGGCCGGTATGGCGCCGTCGGACGATACCTATCTCAAAACGCCTATTGTGACGCTTGCAAAGCACCGCATCGTGTGGCTGCTCGTGCTGATGTTTTCCGCGATGATCACGGGCGCGATGCTCGAGCATTTTGAGGCGGCGATCTCCGCGATCCCGCTGCTCGTGTCCTTCCTGCCCATGCTCATGGACACCGGCGGCAACTGCGGCTCGCAGGCCTCGACCATGATCATCCGCGGCATGGCGCTGGACGAGATCGAGCTGTCCGACGTGCTCCGCGTCTGGTGGAAAGAGGTGCGCGTTGCGATCCTGTGCAGCATCGTTCTCGCGGTGTTCAATTTCCTGCGCATTTACATCCAGTATCACGATCTCGAGGTCGCGGCCGTCGTGTGCTGCACGCTCATCTGCACGGTGCTCATCGCAAAGTCGCTCGGCTGTCTTCTGCCCATGCTTGCAAAACGGCTGAAGCTCGACCCGGCGCTCATGGCTGCGCCCATGATCACGACCATCACGGACGCCTGCTCCATTCTCGTGTTTTTCCGCTTTGCGCTCGCGTTCCTCGCATCGAGACTGTGAGCCGCGCGCATGGCGGCGCCCGCCCGATTCTTTACTTTCCCGCGGCGGGGTGGTACAATAACCGTTGAGCCGGACAAACGTGCCGAAAACGGTCGTTCCTCCGGCAGCAGCCGGGAAACGGATGCGCTTTCCGGCAAAACAAAACAGGACTTATCACTCGATCAGGAGGTCAATTGCGTATGGAATCCAATCCGAACAATACCGTGCAGGAGCCGGTCGTCCTTTCGATGGACGAAGAACGGCATAAGAAGGAAGCCTCGTCCGCCATGGTGCTCGGCATCGTGGGCGACGTGCTCGTGTGGTACCCCATTCTCGGCATCGCGGGGCTGGTGCTCTCCATCATCGCGCTCATCAAGGCAAACCATAACCGCGACTTTGCCATGCGCGTGGGCATCCGTGAGCACGGCGCAAACATCGCGGGCAAGTGGTGCGGGATCGGCGGCATCATCGTGGGTGCGTTCCTGCTCATCGTGTACCTCGCGATCTTCGCGGTCGCGGCGCTGCTCATGGTCGGCGTTTTGACGGACGTGGGCATGTTCTCCACGTTCATGCGCTTCTGAGGGCTCGCCATGCTGCCACATCTTCACGTATTCGGTCTGACGCTTCCCACTTTCGGCGTCATGATGCTCTGCGGTGTGGTCGCCGCGTTTGTGCTCATGCACTTTGTACGCAGACACATCGACATGACGGAGGACGATTTTTACTCCGCCGCGATTTGGGCGATCGTCTGCGGCATGCTTGGCAGCAAGATCACCTATTGGATCGTCGAGTTCGACCGCGTGATCGCTGACCCGCACTTCCTGCTTGAAACGCTGACGGCGGGCTTTGTGTTCTACGGTTCGCTCATCGGCGGCGCGCTGGGCGTGCTGATCTTTGCCCTGCATAAGAAGCAGAACGTCCTTGTCTACGTCGATCTGTTCTCGCCCGCCATGGCGCTCGGCCAGGCCTTCGGCCGCATCGGGTGCTTCTGTGCCGGCTGCTGCTACGGCG
>HF985457.1:2503-3084 GCA_000432015.1 Clostridium sp. CAG:1024
CAGCTGCTCCCTTGCCGTGACCTATCCCGCAGGCGTTGGTTCCGCCGCGCCCGCAGGCGTGCCGCTGCTGCCCACGCAGCTGTTTGAGAGCGCGTTCTGCTTTGTGCTGACGGCGGTGCTCGTTTGGATTTTCAAGCGTCAGAAACGGCTCGGCACGACGACGAGCTGGTACTTCATTCTTTACGGCGTGTGGCGCTTCATCATCGAGTTCTTCCGCAGCGATGACCGCGGCGCGGTTGGGAGCCTGTCCACCTCGCAGTTTCTAGGTATTTTTATCGTGCTCGTGGGCCTTCTGCTGCTCCTGCTCGTGAAGCGGGGGAAGACGCCTCTGCATCCCGCGCCGGGAACTGCCGATGCTGCGGAAGCGGCGAAAGCGGCGGACAAAGCCGAAACAACGGAAGACGTCCCCGCACCGGATGCAGAAACTTCGGAGCAGGCGTCCGTGCAGACGGATACGTCCGCAGAGGATGCGCCCTCAAAGGACACGGATGCGGACGCGCCGGAGGCGTGAAGAACGCATAAGGAGGAACGATTTCATTTCTCGACGAGAAGAAACACAAGACAACTGCGGGAGAAAAACC
>HF985457.1:3118-9124 GCA_000432015.1 Clostridium sp. CAG:1024
GAAGACGGTTTTCGCACATCCTGCACGGATAGCACAAAAACGGACGGTTCGTATGTGAACCGTCCGTTTTGCATTGCACGTTGACGAAAGAAGCGAAAGCGATGAAGGGAAACCGTTCCGCGCCCGATCCGCTTTTGTTTCTATTCTTCAAATAAATAAGAAAAGAAGCAGCTACAGCGGCTTCTTCTGCGGCGTACCGGCCTTTCTCGGATAAAGCGCGGGCGTGGCCGCCTGCTTTGTGGCAAGTACAAGCGTGCGCGCACCGTAATCGCGCGTCACATCCGCGCTCTCAAGGCTGCAATGCAGTAGGTGGCAGGCCGATCGAGAAAGCGAGAGCTCCTCCGCCGCATCCCCCTTGTAGCAGATGCTTCGACCGCCGACGCGCAGCAGCGGCACCGTCAGTTCCAACAGTACAGGCAGAGATGCGACCGCGCGCGTCAGGGCGACATCGTATTTGCCCCTGTGCGCAGGGTCTCTGCCCGCATCCTCTGCGCGCGCGTGCAGCAGCGCGACCCGGCCGGACAGCCCCAGCGCTTTTGTCAGCGCGTCCAAAAAGGTCAATCGCTTGTTCAGCCCGTCGAGCAGCGTGACCGTAATATCGTCTCGCAGGATCAGAAGCGGCACGCCGGGAAAGCCCGCGCCGGTCCCGACGTCGATGCAGCGTGCGCCCGCCGGCAGATATGCCGCCGCGGCAAGCGAATCGAGAAAATGCTTTTCCGCGACCTCGGCAGGCTCCGTGATGGCGGTCAGGTTCATGCGTGCGTTCCAGTCCGTCAGCATGTCGTAATAGGTCGCGAACGCCTCGCATTGCGCTTCGTCGAGCGCAGGACAGAGCCGTTTCATGCGGTCTTTCATGCGTATATCTCCTTTTGCATCAATACCCCATGCGCTTGAGCTGCACCATGAGCACGGAAACGTCCGCAGGGCTTACGCCCGAAATGCGCGACGCCTGCCCAAGATTCAGGGGACGCTGCTTTTGCAGTTTCTGCCGCGCTTCGAGACGCAGACCTTCGATCGCGGTATAGTCCAGCGCTTCGGGCAGCAGGATATCCTCCATGCGCTTTTGCCGCGCGACCTGCTCGCGCTGTTTTTCAATGTAGCCGTCGTAATGGGCAAGGATCTCGGTTTCCTCGCGCACCTCGTCCGTGAGTGCGGGCAGCGTGTCGTAGAGTGCAGACAGCGCCGTATAGGTCACGCCGGGGCGTTTCAGCAGCTCGAACAGCCTGACGCCCTGCTTCGGGATGCTCTCACCGATGCCCGCAAGGTATGCAGCGAGCGCCTCGGAGGGCGGCACGGCGCGGTCGAGCGCGCTGCGCGCATGGGCGATCGCAGCCTGCTTATCCTCGAGCGCGCGCAGCCGTTCCTCCGAGATGAGCCCGAGCCGCCGCGCTTTTTCGGTGAGACGCGCATCCGCGTTGTCCTGTCTGAGCAGAAGCCGATATTCGCATCGCGAAGTCATCATGCGGTACGGCTCCGGCGTACCCTTCGTGGACAGGTCGTCAACGAGCACACCGATGTAGGCCTCGTCGCGCCCCAGGAAGAACGGCGCTTCACCCTTGATGTACAGCGCGGCGTTCACACCCGCATAGAAGCCCTGCGCGGCCGCTTCCTCGTAGCCGCTGGAACCGTTGACCTGTCCCGCCATGAAAAGGCCGGGCACATCCTTGATCATGAGATGCAGATCAAGCGCCGTGGGGTCGAGGCAATCGTATTCGATCGCATAGCCCAGACGCATCACGCGGCAGTTTCGAAGCCCCGGCAGAGAATGCAGCATGTCGATCTGCACGTCTGCGGGCAGGCTCGTCGAAAAGCCCTGCACATACATCTCGTGCGTCGTGCGGCCCTCCGGCTCGATAAAGATCTGGTGCCGCTCCTTGTCCGCGAAACGCACGACCTTGTCCTCGATGGACGGACAGTAGCGCGTGCCGGTGGCGCGGATCTTGCCGCTGTACATGGGCGAGCGGTCGAGATTGTTCAAAATGATGCGGTGCGTCTCCGCATTCGTATAGGTGAGATAGCAGGGGGTCTGCTCCCGGTCGAGCCGGCCGTGTAAAAACGAGAAGGCAGGCATCGGCACATCGCCGTCCTGTCGCTCCATCTCGCCGTAATCGAGCGAGCGTCCGTCCACACGCGCGGGAGTTCCCGTCTTGAAACGCTGCAAGGGGACGCCGAGCGCCACCAGGCTGTCAGAGAGCCCCTCTGCGCGCCCGAGCCCGGCGGGGCCGCTGTTTTTTGCCCAATCGCCGATCAGGATCCGGCTCTTGAGGTACACGCCCGTCGCCATGACCGCGGCGCGGCAGCCGAACACAAAGCCCTCCGACGTCTGCACGCCGCACAGCTTGCCGTTTGCTGTGAGAAACCGCTCCGCCTCGTCCTGTAGGATGGTCAGTCCGTCGCATTCCTCGAGCGCGCGTTTCATGCGCTCATGATAGCGGCGCTTGTCCATCTGTGCGCGCAGGCTGTGTACCGCGGGACCTTTGCCCGTGTTCAGCATCCGCATCTGGATGAGCGTATCGTCTGCGGCAAGCCCCATTTCGCCGCCCATAGCGTCGATCTCACGCACAAGATGCCCCTTGCCGGTGCCGCCGATGGCGGGGTTGCAGGGCATGAGGCCGATCGAGTCGAGGTTCAGCGTCAGCAGCAGCGTCGAAAGGCCCATCCGCGCCGAGGCAAGCGCGGCTTCGCAGCCTGCGTGTCCCGCGCCGATCACGACAATATCAAACTGTTCCGTCATTTCTTTTAGCATACCCTTGATTGTAACGCAAAGCGTCAGGAATTGCGAGTGGCGTGTTGCGTTTCCTGCGGTGTTTTTTCCGATGAAACGCGGCCTGCGGCGCCCATGTCCCTTGCAAGCCCCTTTGCGATGCGCAAAAGCCGCGCCCGCTCGTTGTCTTTCGGACGCTTGACCGCATGGCGAAAGAGCTTGTTCTTGATCGCGCCCACCGCTGCGCCTTCCGACAGACCCGTCGCCGCCATGACGTCGCTGCCCGTGACGGCAAGCTCCCGCATGGAAAACGGCGTGTTCTCGGAAAGCATCCTCTGAAACAGCGCACGCCAGCGCTCTGCAATATAGGTTGTTTCAATGCCGCAGCCGCGGAAGTCCGCCTCGCGAATGCCGATCATGTACGCGGTCTGTTCGCGTCCCCAGGTCGCAAAGCGAAGCCGGAGCGTCGCATCCGTTGCGGTCCCCTGCACATCGAACATATGCCCCGCAACGATTGCCGCGACCGCATGGATCAGCGTATTCGGCGCACGGAGCGCAAGAAGCGCTTCCCTGGCAAGCGCCGCGCCGTACACATCGTGCCGGTAGTAATTGCCGTCCGTTTGCAGCGCGGCGGGCTTCCCCACATCGTGCAGAAGCGCGGCAAAGCGCAGCGTTTCGTCCGGCGCGGCGTTCGCAGCGGCATGAAACGCGTGCTCGAGGATCGTATACCGGTGGAAATCCGGACGCTGTCCCATGCCGCGTCCCGCCGTGAGCGCGGGGATCAGGGATTCCCACGCGCCGATCGTTTCAAGCAGCAGCAGCGCGTCCAGCACGTTTTGTCGTTCGCCCGCAGGCAGCGGCGGCACGCCGTCCGAAAAGCGTTCCTCGGCGGTGTTACCGTATTTCGTATCCGCGAGCAGGATTTTCCGCAGCTCGGAAAACCGCCGTTCGGGCGCGATGTCCGCAAGCAGCGCGGCATTCTCCCTTGCCGCTGCAAGCGCGGCCGCGTCTGGCGTGAATCCAAGCTCCGCCGAGAAGCGCACGAGCCGCAGAATGCGGAGCGCGTCGGAGCGAAGCGTATCTGGCGCTGCAAGCCGCAGCGTCCGCGTTTCGAGATCGGGGAGCGCGGACAGCGGATCAGAGATCGCACCCGTCCCGCAGTCCGCATAGAGTGCGTTCACGGTGAAGTCGCGCCGCTTGGCGTCCTCTGTCATGGATACGCCGAAGCGCACGGATTCCGGCCGGTGCGCGCCGCCCGCAGCATAGCGCTCCGCACGAAAGGGGGTGTATTCATACACCTCGCCGTCGGACAGACGGATATGGAGCGTGCCGAGCGCCGTGCTCATGGGGACGCAGGGGATGCCGCCTTGATCGCAGACAGCCTGCACCGCTTGCTGTGTGAGCGGACCCGTAATGTCAAAATCTGTATGCGGCAGACCAAGCAGCGCGTTTCTGACCGCGCCGCCCACAAGGTACAGCGCGCCGCCCGCAGCGCGGCAGGCGGCGGCAAGCGGCGCAAGCGCCGACGGAATGGGGACGGTTATCTGCATATCACATGTGCCGCACGGCTGTCGTCGGTTTCTCCGACGCTGTGCCGGATGTGTCCTTTACTGTTTTTCTACGATTTTGCCCTCGCCTTTGCAGATGCGGTTCGGCGGGATGACCCCGCGCACGCGCGAAAGCGGGTACACGCTGCTGTACGGGCCGATGACCGTTCCGGGGCAAAGCACGCTGTTGCAGCCGACCTCGACGTGATCGCCGAGGATCGCGCCGAACTTCTTGAGCCCGGTTTCCGTGTCGCCGTCCTCGCCGTGTACGGCGACGAGCGTTTTATCGCTCTTGACATTCGAACAGATCGCGCCTGCGCCCGTATGCGCATAGTTCCCGAAAATGGAATCGCCCACATAGTTGTAGTGCGGAACCTGCACATGGTCGAACAGGATACAGTTTTTCAGCTCGGTCGAGTTGCCGACGACGCAGTGCTTTCCGACGAGCACCGCTCCGCGTATGAACGCCGAGGGGCGCACCTCCGTTCCCTCGCAGATGATCGTGGGGCCGAGCAGTACCGCGGTCGGATAGACCTTGCAGCTTTTGTGAACCCAGACCTCGTCCGTGATCTCGTTGTACTCCGTGGAGTCGAGCGTGCGGCCAAGCGCACGAACAAACGATTTGATGCGCGGCAGCACTTCCCAGGGGTATTCCGCGTCGTCAAACAGCGGCGCGGCAAGCGACGCCGAAAAGTCGGCAAACAGATCCGTGTTTTTCATCATAAGAATGCAGCCGCCTCCTCATCGCAGTAGACCGTGCAGTTCGGATGAAGCTGCAGCACGGACGCGGGGACTTCTTCCGTGACCGGGCCGCAGAGCGTTTTTTTCATGATCTCCGCCTTGGCCTTGCCGAGGGCGATGAGCAGGATGCCGCGCGCGTTCATAACCGTGCGGATACCCATGGTCGCCGCATGCGTCGGCACCTCGTCGATCGAGTTGAAAAAGCGCTTGTTCGCCTCGCGGGTGCTTTCTGTCAGCTCCACAACGTGCGTGAGACTCCCGAACGGCGTGCCGGGCTCGTTGAAGCCGATATGCCCGTTGTTGCCGATGCCGAGCAGCTGCAAATCGATGCCGCCCGCTGCTTCGATGGCGCGGTCATAATCGGCAAGCGCGTCGTCCGAGGTGTCGAGACCGGACGGAACGTGGATGCGCTCCTCCGGCAGATCGATGTATCGGAACAGGTTGTGCATCATGAAATACCGATAGCTCTGTTCATGCGTGGGCGCAAGACCGACATACTCGTCAAGGTTAAAGCTCGTCGCGGAGGAAAACCGGATGGCGCCCGCCTTGTGCAGCCGTGCAAGCGCCGCATACAGTCCGAGCGGCGTGGAGCCTGTCGCAAGGCCGAGGACTGCGTCCGGTTTATCCGAAAGCAGCGCTCTGTACTGCTGCGCGGCAAGCTCTGCCACGCGTTCTTTCGTGTCGATAATCAGTTTCATGGTCTCTGTCCTTCTCCTTTCACTCTGATGCAAAACGGCGGCCTGGAAGATCCGCGCCGCCGCATTGGCTTTCATCGGGATTCAATATTCGGTCGCAAGGTTCATGAACCGCGTGTATTCGCCCTGCCACGCCAGCATGACGGTGCCGGTCGGGCCGTGGCGGTGCTTTGCGATGATGGCCTGCGAGGTGTTGTCCGCGTCCTCGTCGTAGACTGCGGGGCGATACAGCAGGATGACCATGTCCGCATCCTGCTCGATGGAGCCGGATTCGCGCAGATCCGCGATCATCGGCGTGTGATCCTGCCGCGTCTCCGGA
>HF985457.1:9161-23491 GCA_000432015.1 Clostridium sp. CAG:1024
CACCACGGGAACGTCCAGCTCGCGCGCAAGGAGCTTGAGCTGCCGTGTCATGTCGGAGACCTCCTGCGTGCGGCTGTCCGATTTTCTGCCACCGCCGGACTGCATGAGCTGCAGGTAGTCGATCACGATCATATCCAGCCCGTGCCGCGCGCGCAGCCGCCTGCATTTGGAGCGGATCTCCGGCACGGTCGCGCCGCCGGTATCGTCGATGAACAGCTTGGCGCGGCTCATGGGCTCCATGACCTCGACGAGCCGCTTCAGTTCGTCCGAACCGACCGTCCCCTCCTTGATCTTCTGCGATTCCACGGTCGCCTCCGTGCAGAGCATACGCTGCACGAGCTGCGATGCGCTCATTTCCAGGCTGAAGATCACGACCGTGCGGTCGTCGTGGAGCGCCGCATACTGCGCGATGTTCAGTGCAAAGGCCGTTTTGCCCATGGCCGGACGCGCCGCGATGATGATGAGGTCGCTCTTTTGGAAGCCGTTCGTCATGCGGTTCAGCTCCGTAAAGCCCGTGGACACGCCCGTGATCGTCCCCTTGCGCTCCATGAGCTCGCTGATCTCATTGAAGGCCTCCGGCACGACCTGCTCGATGGGCCGGAGCGTGTCGGCGCTCTTGCGCATCGTAATGTCGTAGATGCGCCGCTCCGCCCCGTTCAGCGCGTCCTCAAGCTCGCCGCCGTCGTTCTGCGCATCCCTTGCGATGTCGCCGCCCGCGCGGATGAGCAGTCTGCGCACGCTCTTTTCCTCCACGATGGAGATATACTCCTGCGTGTTCACCGCCGTCGGGACGAAGCTCATCAGCTCCGACAGGTACAGCGGCCCGCCGACCATATCGAGCTTGCCGTGGCGCTCCAGCTCGTTCGACAGCGTGACAAGATCCACCGCGCCGCCGGCGTTTCGGATATCGCGCATCGCTGCGAAAATGGCCTGATGCGTCGGAAGGTAGAAATCTTCCTCGTGCAGCTGTTCGATGGCAAGCTCGAGCGCGTTCGCTTCGATGAGCATACCGCCGAGCACCGAGCGTTCCGCATCGGTGCTGTGGGGCGGGAGCTGCGTTTGCTGCCGTTCTTCCATGCGCGTTTTTGTTACTCCTTGACGATGATCTTGATCTCGGCGCTCGTGCCTTCAAACAGGCTGATCTTCGCCGTGTATTCGCCGGTGGTCTTGATCGGCTCGGAAAGCGCGATCTTCTTCTTGTCGATGCCAAAGCCCTTCTGCTCCTTGAGCGCCGCGGCGATCTCCTTGCCGGTGATCGCGCCGAAGAGCTTGCCGCCCTCGCCGACGCGCGCAGTGAGCGTCACGACCTGTCCCTCGAGCAGCTTTGCATCCTCGCGCGCCTTGACGCCCGCTTCAAACCTGCGGTGCGCAGCCGCGCTTTTCTGGATGTTCGCTGCGTTCACCGCGGATGCGTCCGCAGGCGCCGCGAGTTTTTTCGGAAAGAGGAAATTGCGGGCATAGCCGTCCGAAACGTTGACGATGTCGCCCTTTTTTCCCGTGCCTTTTACATCCTGTTCCAACAGTACCTTCATTTGAGATTCGCCTCCTGTAAGTATTCTTCAATGCGTTTGCGCACAAGCGCGCGCGCGTCGTCCATGTTTGTTTTATGCAGCTGCGCGCCCGCCATGGTCAGATGCCCGCCGCCGCCCAGCCGTTCGCAGATGATCTGTACGTTGATTTTGCCGAGCGACCGTCCGCTCACGCTGATGACGTCCCCGTCGCGGCCGAGACCGAACGCCGCCTCGATGCCGCGAATGTCGATGAGCTGATCCGCCGCCTTTGCCGCGACGAGCTTTGCGTTCTCCGTTTCTTCTTCGCAGACGGCGAGCGCGACGCCGCCCGGAAGGATCTCCGCATTCCGCACGGTATCCGAGCAGGCGCGGAAGCTCTCCATATCGTCCTGGAACATCTGCTTGATCATGCCGATGTCCGCGCCGTTCTTTCTGAGGTAGCCCGCGGCCTCGAACGTGCGGCTGCCGACATTAAAGGCAAAGTGCTTCGTGTCCACCGTGATGCCCGCGAGCAGCGCGCTGCACACAAAGGCGGGAATGCGGGGGCTGTCGTCGAAGTATTGCAGCATTTCCGTGACGAGCTCCGACGCGGACGATGCGCGGGATTCGAGATAGTGCAGCGTGCTTCTGTCGATGTAATCCGCGCTGCGGCGGTGATGATCGATGAGTACGATGCGCGAGGCCTCCGCGATGAGCTCCGGCGCACAGGTCGTCTGCGAGCGCTGGGTATCCACGATCACGAGCACGGACGACGGCCGCCACATGCGCTTCGCCTGCTCGGGCGTCACGATGCAGTCTGCATACGCGGCGTTCTGCCGGATGGACGCAAGCGCGATCTCGATCGTCTCGTTGGACTCGTCCAGCACGAGGAACGCGCGCGAGCCGATGAGCTTTGCGCAGGCAATGACGCCGAGCGCCGCGCCGAGACAGTCCATGTCGGCGTTCTTGTGCCCCATGACCACGACGTCGCCCGCGTTTTCAAAGAGCTGGCGCAGCGCCTTTGCAAAGAGCCGTGCCTTGACGCGCGACTGCATGGATTCGAGCTGGCGCTTGCCGCCGTAAAACGTATAGTTCGTGCCGCGCTTGACCACGGCCTGATCGCCGCCTCTGCCGAGCGCAAGCTCCATGGCCTGCCGGGCACTCTCGTCGGACTGCGCGATGCGATCCGCCACGCCTACGGCCACGGACAGAGACACCGTGCCGCTTGTGCCGGTATCGATGCGGTGCGCGGATTCGAGCAGGGAGAACCGCGCCTGCTCCAGCTGCTCGAGCTGCTTGGCTTCAAAGATGAGCAGGAACCTGCCGTTTTCATAGCGGCGGTAGATGCCCTGCAAGCTGCTTGCCGTGTCCGCCACAAGACGCTCCACCTCGGTCAGCACCGCCGTGCGGTGGAACTGCTGGTCGGCGGACAGCTCGTCGAAGTTGTCGACATACACGAGCGCCACATACGGCATGGTCTCCTCATAGAGACGCTTATAGTGCGCCGCTTCCGTGCGGTCAAGCCAATATTGAAAGGTGAGCAGATGATCCGTGCTCCTGCGCTTGACGGCCATGCTCATGATCTGGTACGATCCGCCGGCGTAGGAAAAGGCGAAGGCGGCCTGCGGCTTTTCAAAATTGTACTCCGGCATGATGGCGCAAAGGTCGTCCTCCTGAAACAGCTTTTGCATGATCTCGTTGCGCCATGCGATGCGGCCCTTCGGGTCGACGAGCAGACAGGGAACGGCCACCTCGCGGATCACATGCGCGGCGGTACCGGCGTTCTCCGCGAACACCTCGTCCATCTTTTGCTCCTGCCGCTTTTCGTGCTGCACGATGCTCGCCCAAGTGATCGCGGTCACAAGGATTGCGAGTCCTGCCGTCACGCCGGCGACGACATGGCGATATGCGGAGAAATGACCGGCAAAATAGAACAGGCCGATCAGCAACGCAAACAGGATGGCGATCGGGATCAGCATCCGCTGCGGTTTTTTCATGCGTGTCCGCCTCCGTTCTGCTGTGTGTCGCGGTATTGCTTCAAGCGGTCATAGCTGTCTCGGATATGCAGCACCTGCTCCGCGCACCCCGCAAACAGCAGCGCGGACGCAAGCGAGGGAAGCAGAGCGGCGATGAGCACATAGGCAAGGATCCGCTTCATGGCGATGTTTTTCCCGTTGCGCGTCAGGAGATAATCGATGAGCGCGATCCCCTGCACGAACAGGGGAAGCCCCACGATCGCAGCCACGGTGGCGCTCACCGCGTCGGCGCTGTTCGAACCCGTCAGCATGAGGACGACCGCGCCGAGCAGAAGCAGGAACATGCCGAGCGACGCTTCGCGCGGGACGCTCCAGCGGGAAAAGGGCTTGAGCGGCGCAAGACCGAGCGCTTCACGGTCCTTTTTCACAAAGAGACGGAAGAACAGCGTGTTGGACAGACCCAACAGTCCGCCGAGCAGCACGAGCATCGGCACGAGCCATGTCTGCACGGCGTTCTCCATGAACGAAAGCCCCTCTTCATAGCGGGCAAAGACTGCGGCCGTTTCGGGCGTGCGCATTTGATCGAGTATCTGCCGCATCCAATCGGCGTTCGCGTGCATGGCGGCCTCTGCGGGAGCGAAAGCGCCCTCGCCGGTCAGCACGCCGGGCAGACACACGGCAAAGTACAGCAGCAGCGCGGATAGTCCGCCAGTGACGGCTGCGGAGTAAAACCCGCCGCGTTTCTGCGCCTGCATGAGGCAGAGCGCAAGGCCGGGGACAGTGCCGAGCAGCGCCATGCAGAGATTGCCGACGAGCGCGTCTACCGTGCCGCCGGATGCCGCGTAGAGCGCGAACACGACCCCGACGGGCGGCAGCAGGAGCAGCAGGAGCAGCGCCGCATGGTTACAGCGGATAAGGATGGAGGCCCAGAGCGCGGCGGAAACGAGATACAGCAGCGGGAACGCCATTGCCGTAACGCTTGCCAGCACCGCGAGCAGCACGAGCCATGCCGGTATTTTATTATGCGGGATATTCTTTTCCATAACACCATTTTACCGCGGATCGTGCAAAAAGGGAAGAGGACGGTTTTCTTAGGAACGCGGTTCTTTTTTCTTTTAAGAGGAAAAGAAGCAAAAGAAAATCGATCGCCGGAACGTCGGCTGTTTTACAGGTTTCGCCAATGCGCCGTGCGAAACGGGCGATTCCTATGCGGATCGCTCGCATCTGTGCTGTAAGCAGGGGGCTGCTCCCGACCGGCTTTCCGTTCCGCAGCGCCTTCTTTTCTTTTTAGAAGAAAAGAGATCGTCCCCCTTCCGGAACATGTTTGACTGCTTTTCCACAGAATCGGCCTCCGCAGTTGTCAGATACGGACAAGGTGTGCTATGATATAGATGTATATATTTGCAGAAAAGAGGATTTGCATGGCGGATCTGACCGCGATCGTACTCACGAAGAATGAGGAAGCAAACATTCGCGCCTGCATCGAATCCGTTCGGGATTTTGCAAAGCGCGTCGTTGTTGTGGACTCCGGAAGCACAGACAAAACCTGTGAGCTCGCCGCCTCGCTCGGGGCGGATGTGTATACGAACCCCTTTACGTATTATGCGGCGCAGTTTAACTGGGGGCTCGGCAATACCGGCATTGACACAGAGTGGGTGCTGCGGCTCGATGCAGACGAGCGCTTTACGCAGCCGCTCTGCAGGGAGTGCGAAAGCCTGCTTGCCGAGGCGGACGAAAAGGGATGGAACGGGATCGCCATGGAAGCGGATTTCTATTTTCTCGGCAGACTGATGAAGCACGGCCTTGCCAACAAGCGCAAGATCATGCTGTTCCGCAGAGGCCATGGTCAGATCGAAGACCGCAAGCGCGACGCGCACACGATCCTGTACGACGGCGGCTATGCCACGGCAAAGCATCGCTTTCTTCACTATGACTTCAAAGACCTGAACAGTTATATCGCCCGCTACAACTGGTACACCATCCGCGAATTGCAGGATTATCTTGCCTATGAGAGCGGCGTATCGCAGGAGGTCAACACCGACAGGCGGCTCCAGCGTCACAGAAAGAATAAGTTCAACATCTATTATCGTGCGCCGATGTTCCTTCGGAGCTTTCTCTGGTTCTGCTATAACTATTATTTCAAGCTCGGTTTTTTGGACGGCCGTGAGGGCTATATTTATCACTGGTTCGAGTGCTATTGGTATCGCTTCCTTGTTGATGCGAAGATCTATGAACAGAGAATAACGGGTCATGCGCCCGAGGAATTGAAGGCGTTCGGGCAATGAAGGGGCAAATTCGCGCACTTGAAATCCTGACGACGCGCTTTGCGGCGAACGGCATCTCCGCCTATGCGCTGACCGCCATGGAAGCGGCGGGGGAGCGCCTCTTGGCGGACGTTGTTGCGATCAATGAACCGGACGCAGACCTTCGCGCACGCGTGGAACGCCTGGGCGGGCGCGTGTTCGTGCTGCCCATGCGGAATCGAGACCCCATCGCCTATGCCGCCAAGCTTGCCCGCATCGTGCGGGACGGCGGCTATGATGTCGTCCATGCGCACGGCAACAGCTGCACGCTCCTGACCGAGATGTGGGCGGCAAAGCGCGGCGGCGCGGGTATCCGCATCGCGCACGCGCACAACACCGCATGCCGGCAGAAGCTCCTGCACGCATTGCTGCGCAGACCCTTTGACCGGAGCTATACCGCCGCCGCTGCCTGTGGGAACGAAGCGGGACGGTTTCTTTTCCGCGACCGCCCCTTTACCGTGCTGAACAACGGCGTGAATATCGATCGTTTTGCCTTTGACCCGGAGGCGCGGGCGCGCCTGCGCGCCGAGATGGGGCTCGCAGGCCGGCGTGTGCTGCTTGCAGTGGGCGGGTGCAGCGCGCAGAAGAATCAACGCTTCCTCTTTGCGCCGTTCGTCGCCGCAAGACGGCAGGATCCCTCGCTCTGCCTGCTGATTGCGGGGGACGGCCCGCTGCTGGACGAACTGAAGCGGGAGGCCGAGGCGCAAGGGCTTGACGGGGACGCGGTGCATTTTCTCGGGAGGAGAAACGACGTGCCTGCGCTGCTGTCGCTTGCGGACGCGTTTTTGCTTCCGTCGCTCTATGAGGGCTTCCCGATCGCGCTCGTCGAGGCGCAGTGCGCGGGGCTGCCCTGCCTTGTCGCGGATACCGTGACAAGGGACGCCGCGCTCACCCCGCATACGGTATATCTGCCGCTGGAGCCCGACGCATGGGAGACGGCGATCTGCACGCTTGCCTGCCGGGACGCAGCGCAGCGTGCGGACGGGGCGGACGCGGTGCGCGCCGCGGGATTTTCGCTCGCCGATACGGGCGCGGCGCTCGTCGGCTACTATCAAACGCTGATCAACGAGAAAAAACATCCGCTCAAAAAACTCTTTGTCATGACGCACAACATGGCGGGCGGCGGCTGCGAACGCGTGATCGCGCAGCTTGTGAACCGCTACGCCACGGAGGGGATCGACTGCACCGTACTGACCGAGTACCGTCACGAGAGCTATTTTCCGCTCCACGCGAATGTGCGCCTTGTGCCGCTCACAGCCGGCGGCAAATGCGGCATGCGCGACGTTCCCCGCGTATATCTGCGGCTCCGAAGCCTTGTTCGGCGGGAAAAGCCCGATCTGGTGCTTGCCATGCCCGAAAAGGTGAATGTCTGGGCCGTGCTCTTCCTTGCGGGCAGCGGCACGCCGGTCGTCGTGTCCGAGCGCAACGACCCCGCAAGACATCCTGAGAACCGCGTCAAGCGTCTGCTCCGGCATATCGTTTATCCGATGGCTGCGGGCTTTATCTTTCAGACAGAACAGCAGGCCGCCTATTTTTCACCCCGTATTCAAAAGCGGGGCGTCGTGCTGGACAATCCGCTCGAGTTGTCGCGGCTTCCGGAAAGCTATGCGGGTGAGCGGACGCATACCGCCGTGACCGCGGCGCGGCTCGCGCCGCAAAAGAATCTTCCGCTGCTGATCGGGGCGTTTTCGGACTTTTACAGGACGCATCCCGATTGGCGGCTCATCCTTTACGGAGAGGGCGAGGAGCGGGAGACGCTCGAACGTCTTGCGGACGCGCTGCCGGAGGGCGTTGTTTCGCTTCCCGGCGCGATGGCGGATGTGACGGATCGCATCCGCACGGCGGGCATGTTCGTGCTGGCTTCGGATTTTGAAGGTATGCCGAATGCGCTCATCGAGGCCATGGCGGAAGGCCTGCCCGTCATCGCGACGGACTGCCCTGCGGGCGGCCCCGCAGCGCTGATCCGAACCGAGGAGAACGGCCTGCTCGTAAAACCGGGCGACCGGGTGGCAATGGCGAACGCGATGGCGCGGATTGCGGATGATCCCGCGCTTGCGCTGCGACTTTCCGGCGCCGCGGCAACGATCCGTATGCGGCTGGACGGCGCAGCCGTTGCGGAGAAATGGAGGGGCTACCTTGAAGGACTTCTTGGCTAAGACCGCGCCGGGCGTGTTCGCGTCCGACCGCCGCAGTACGCTGCTGCGCATTGCGGACGCCGCGTTTCTCGTCTATCTGGCGGTGGATTTTCTGTTTGCGCATACGCTTGCCGCGCAATGCGCCATGGCGCTGTTCTGCATCGCTGTGCTGCTGCTGTTTCTCGACGGCAAACGGGCGTATTTTTCGCGCTTCCTTTTCTGCTATGCACTGCTGATCGTGTGGGGGCTCATCGGGCTTTCCACGGCGGGTGGCCGCCGGCCCAGCGGGCGGGGGGGGTATAGGGCGGCGGCGATGGTCAAAACGCTTGCGGTCGATCTCGTGTTCTTTTTCTGCATGTACCAGTATCTCGTGGGACGGGGAAACCTGCGGCGCTGCTTTGATCTGTATCAGGTGGCCGCGGCGCTTTGCATCGTTTATATCATCCTGCGTTCGGCGCGCGCCGTTCTGTATAATCGCTTCGGCTGGGGCGCGGGCGTCAATCCGAACGATCTGGCGATGTTCCTTCTTGCTGCGTACGCCATGGGGCTGCATATGCTCATGCAGACAAAGCGCGTGCGCTATTACTGCTCTGCGGTCGTGTTTTTGTTCTTCACGATCTTTACCGGTTCGCGCAAAGGCCTGTTCGGCGTTGTGGTCGTTACGCTCTGCTATGTGCTTTGGAGCGATCGGAAAAACCGCAAGCGCAACCTGCTCCTGCTGCTGGCCGCGGGCGTTGTTTCCGCGTTCACCGTGTTCAACGTCCCGCTGCTGTATGAGAATGTGGGCGAGCGGCTGGGGTTTACCATAAAGACCCTGCTCGGCACGGCGCGTCCGAATGAGCTGGAGATGTCCATCCTCGAACGCAGCGGCATGATCCGCGACGGTGCGCGTCTCTTTTTGCAGCGTCCGCTGCTCGGCTACGGGCTGGACTGCTTTCGGTTCGCGTCGGGGCTCGGCACATATTCGCATAACAACTATATCGAGCTGCTCGTCGGCGGCGGCATTCCCGCGCTGCTGCTGTACGTTCTGCCGCTGCTTTCCGCGCTTGCAAAGGGATTCCGAAACGGCGGAAAAAGCGGCGACGTGCGGCTCACGACGTGCCTTGTGCTGCTGCAGCTCTTTGCGGATCTTGCCTGTGTGAGCTATTTTGAACGGATCGCGCTGCTGCCTGCGCTGTTCCTGCTTGCCGCGCTGCGGCTCCGCGATCAAAAGCCCGAGGACGGGACCGCGCTTTGGAAGTATCTCAAAAACCCATGGCGCGTGTTCATGCTGCTCGGCATTCGGGGCTTTTTGGATTTTTTGCCGGATGAGCCGTATCTTTCCCTCATGTACAGGGCGCGGCTCGGAAAGAAGCCGGATCTTGTACATCCCAAAACCTTTAACGAAAAGCTGAACTGGCTGAAGCTCCATGACCGTCGGCCCGTTTATGCCGAGATGAGCGACAAATACGCCGCGCGGGAGTTCATCCGCAAACACATCGGCGAACAATACCTCATCCCGCTGCTCGGCGTATGGGACGATGCGGACAAGATCGACTTTGACGCGCTCCCCGATCGCTTTGTACTGAAAGCGACGCACGATTCGGGCAGCGTCCGCGTCGTGACGGACAAGAGTGCAAAAACGGTGGAGACGCTGCGGGATTTCTATAGGAAACGACTGAAAAAACGGTATTACATGATGTGGCGCGAGCGGCAGTACGAGCATGTCACACCGCGCGTGATCGCGGAGCAGTACATGACCGGCAAGGACGGCGGACTGCCCGCAGATTACAAGTTTTTCTGCTTTGACGGCGTAATGCGGATCATGATGGTCTGCACGGAACTTGAGGACAACGTCCGCTACTGGTTCTTTGACCGCGACAGAAAACCGCTGCCCTGCACGGACTTTATGCAGAGCGAGGGGGACGTCGCCTGGGACTGGCCGGAGGAGACGGACGAGATGATCCGGCTCGCGGAGGAACTGTCCTACGGCCTGCCCTGCCTGCGCGTGGACTTCCTGCTGACGGCCGACGGCGTGAAGGCGGGCGAGATGACGCTCTATCACGGCTCCGGCATGCGCGAATATTACGCGGACGGTTGGGACGAGATCCTTGGGCGGTACATCACGGTCATCTGAGCGGAACAGGGGAGAGGGGGACGAACGAATGCGCTTTTCCATCATCATTCCGATCTATAACGCGGCCTCCCGCCTTTGTGAATGCCTGGACGCCGCGCTGTACGGCATGCGGGCGGGCGACGAACTGCTGCTCGTTGACGACGGTTCGACGGACGGCAGCGGGGAGATCATCGACCGCTATGCGGCCGCACACCAGCAGATCCGCGTTATACATACGGAGAATCAGGGACCGCTCCTTGCACGGCGGGAAGGGATCCGCAGGGCGGACGGCGACTTCTGCCTGTTTTCCGATGCGGACGACCGCATGGCGGAGGACTGCCTTTCGACTGTGCGGGAACGCCTTCTTGCGAGCGATGCAGACATCCTTCTCTACAACTATGCCGTCGAATCGGAGGACGGTGCGGTGCGCGTACCGCCGCCGGTCTTTGAGGACGGGCGCATATTTGAGGGGGAAGAAAAGCGCGAGATCTATCTGGAGATCGCGGCAGGCTGGCGGCTCAACAGCCTCTGTCAAAAGGCTGTCCGCACGCGGCTGCTCCAAGAGGACGACACGGATTTGACGGCCTATGCGGATATGACGCTGGGCGAAGATCTGCTCGCTTCGCTGTATCCCGTGACGCACGCGAAACGCATTGCCTACTGCGAAAAGCCGCTCTACCGGTATCTGCGGCTGGGCGGCGGATTGACGCGCGCATTCGACGAAAAACAGCGCAGGAGCGCATTGGACACGCGTATGCCGATGATGCTCCGACGCTGCCTCGCGCTTTGGAATATGGAGGATGCGGCGTCGCTCGCCGTGTTCCACAGACGGCTGCTTGCGGCGCGGATCGACGACTGCATGAGCTTTTTCCGCCACGCGGCCGATGCCGACGCACAGCGCGGCGTGCTTTCGACGGACTGGTTTTCCGGTCTGCCGCTGACCGCGGAGGAGCAGCGCAAAGCGGCGGCGTCTTTGCCGTTGAAACAGCGCGTCCAGTACGAATTGATCCGCAAGCGGCAGACGGGGCTTCTCCGGCTTTTACTGCGGCGCGGCGCGAACTCCGCGGCGGTCGGATCGTAGACGGCGCAGGAAATCCGCGGCCGCCTGCACGTCGCGGCGGAAGCGCCGTTCGCGCGCCGTCCGGCATGGGAAAAGAAACACAGCATAAGAAAGAACAGGGGGAACCGATATGAAAAAACTGACCGTTGCAGGAACCGGCTATGTCGGACTGGTCGCGGGCGTCTGCTTCGCCGAGGTCGGGCATGACGTGACATGCGTGGACGTGGACGCGGAGAAGATCGCCATGCTGAACCGCGGCGAATCCCCGATCTATGAGAGCGGACTGACGGAGATGCTCAAACGGAACCTTGCGGCTGGACGTCTCCGCTTCACGACGGACTGCCGCGCGGCGTATGCGGCCGCGGACGCGATCTTCATCGGCGTCGGAACGCCCGAACGCCCGGACGGCTCCGCGGATCTGTCCTATATTGCGGCGGTGGCGCGCGAGATCGCCGAATCCGTCGTGCACGATTGCCTTGTGGTGGTAAAATCTACGGTTCCCGTCGGAACAAACGATAAAGTGGAGCAATTCATCAAGGATTTCCTTACTGCAAACGTGAAAGTGGAGGTCGCGAGCAACCCGGAGTTTTTGGCGCAGGGGACGGCGGTGCATGATACCATGCAGGCGTCGCGCATCATTATCGGCACGGAATCCAAAGAAGCGGAAGCGCTGCTCATGGAGCTGTACGAGCCGTTCCGCCTGCCGATCGTGTCCGTGAGCCGCAGAAGCGCAGAGATGATCAAGTACGCGAGCAACGATTTCCTCGCGCTCAAGATCTCGTACATGAACGACATTGCGAACCTGTGCGAACTGGTCGGGGCAAATATCGAAGACGTGGCGCGCGGCATGCGCTATGACCCGCGCATCGGCGAAAAGCATCTGAACGCGGGCGTGGGATACGGCGGAAGCTGTTTCCCGAAGGATACGAAGGCGCTGCGGTATCTTGCGGAGGAGCACGGATATCGCCTGCGCACCGTGGACGCGGCGGTCGAGGTCAACGAGGAGCAGCGCGTGAAGCTGTTTGAAAAGGCAAAAAAACGCCTGATCACCTTCCGCGGCCTGAAGATCGCGATTCTCGGTCTGACCTTCAAGGCCGGCACGGACGATCTGCGCGAGGCTGCGTCGCTTTACAACGTGCCGCTGCTGCTCGAGCAGGGCGCGGCGCTGACCTGCTACGACCCGGTCGGCGCGGAGAAATTCCGCCAGCGTTATCCGGCGCTTTCCTATGCGTCCAGCGCGGAGGAGGCGCTGCGCGGGGCGAACGCCTGTTTTATCTTCACGGAGTGGCCGGAGATCCGTGCGGTCGCGCCGGAGGCGTTCCGGGCAAACATGCGCACGCCGCTCGTCTACGACGGACGCAACCTGTTCAGCCCGGAGGCCATGCACGAAGCGGGCGTGGAATACTACTCGATCGGCAGGCCGTAAAGCGGCGCGGCGCGGGATAAGCCGCGCAACGGGGAGGGAGAACATGGAACGAAACGCGAATCTTTTCGGAGCGCGCGTGCTCGTGACGGGCGCGGCGGGCTTTATCGGTTTTCATCTGACGAAGCGGCTGCTTGCGGAGGGCTGCTGCGTTACGGGCTTTGACAACCTGAACGATTATTACGATCCTGCGCTCAAGACCGCGCGGCTCAAGGCGCTGCCGGAGACCGAACGGTTCTCGTTCGTGCGCGGCGATCTTCAGGACAGCGCTGCGCTCGAACGGGTGTTTTCGGACTTTGCGCCGGAGTATGTCGTCAATCTTGCCGCGCAGGCGGGCGTGCGCTACAGCATCGACCATCCGGAGCAGTATGTACAGTCGAACCTCGTGGGCTTTGCGAACGTTCTCGAGGCATGCCGCAGACACCCCGTGAAGCACCTTGTCTATGCGTCCAGCTCGTCGGTGTACGGCAACCAGCAGAAAACGCCGTTCTCAACGGACGACCGCGCGGACAGTCCGATCAGTCTGTACGCGGCAACGAAAAAGAGCAACGAACTCCTCGGCTACTGCTACAGTCATCTGTATGGCATTCCCATGACGGGACTGCGCTTTTTCACGGTCTACGGTCCTTGGGGCCGGCCGGATATGGCGTATTACTCTTTTACGGAAAAGATCCTGCGGGGCGAGCCGATCCGTGTATTCAACGGCGGGGATCTCTACCGCGACTTCACCTATGTGGACGATGTGATCGAGGGGATCGTGCGGCTGCTGCCGGATCCGACGGCGGCGCGGGACGGCGCGATGCACCGTGTCTACAATATCGGCAATCACAGCCCGGAGAAATTGCTGCGCTTTATCGAGATCCTGGAGCGGGTCATCGGGCGCGAGGCAAAAAAGGAGTTTCTTCCCATGCAGCCGGGAGATGTGTATCAGACCTTTGCCGACGTCGGGCCGCTCATGCACGATTACGGGTTCCGCCCGGATACGCCGCTTGCGGAAGGGCTTTCGCGTTTTTACGCATGGTATCGGGACTATGCTGGGGTGGTTGCATGAAAACGAGGATCGTCGGGTTTTACAACTATACGGTCGTTTTGACCTATATCGGCTCGCTTGCCGGACTGCTCGGCGTGTGTTCCGCCGTACGCAGCGATGCGCGTGCTGCGGCGATCTGTCTGATGGCGTCGGGACTGTGCGATCTGTTCGACGGCACGGTCGCGCAGACGCGCGCACGTACGGCGCAGGAGAAGCGTTTTGGCGTACAGATCGATTCGCTGTCCGACCTTGTGAGCTTCGGCGTGCAGCCCGCGGCGATCGGATACTGCATCGGTGTGCGCGGAGCGCAGGTGATCGTGCTGTGCTGTTATGTGCTTGCGGCGCTGATTCGGCTTGCATATTACAACGTCACGGAGGACGAACTGCTTGAAGAGGGCAGCGGGCGCGACGCTTACGAGGGTCTGCCGGTCACGACCGCGACCATTATGTTCCCGCTGCTTGTGGCGGTGCGCGGATTCCTCGGCGAGGCGGCGCCGCACGTCTATGCGGGCGCGATGCTGCTGATGGCCGCTGCGTTTCTTGTGCGGATCCGTATTCCGAAGCTCCATGCCCTCGGGAAGGCGGTCGCCGCCACGCTGGGCGTTTGCGTGCTGACGCTCGTGCTGCTTTGCGCCTGAGACGGGGGGGACGATTTTTTTCTTCTTAAGGGGGACGATTTCTTTTTTTCCTAAATAAAGGGGGACGATTTCTTTTCTTGAAGAAAAGAAACAAAAGACATTGCGGGGAAGGTCGTTTGTTTGAGAAGAACAGCTTTCCCTCTCGTCCTGCTTGAAACGAAAAACGGACGGTTCACATAC
>HF985458.1 GCA_000432015.1 Clostridium sp. CAG:1024
CTAAAAAGAAAAGAAGGGGGGAACTGTTCCGAAAAAACGAACCAACCCTATACAATTTTCAGACGAGGGAAAAGATTTTTTGTTTTTGAAAGAGCCCCTTGATTCTTCAAACAGGATACGGCATAATAAACGCAATATTACTTTCGGAAAGAAGAGGGTCGCAATGAAGCTTTTACAGGATCGCATCCGGCAGGAGGGCAAGGTTCTGCCGGGCAATATCATCAAGATCGACGGGTTTATGAATCACCGTGTTGACGTCCGACTCATGCGTGAGATCGCAAAAGAGTTTGGGCGTTTGTTTGACCTTACGGGGCTGACGTCCGTGCTGACGGTGGAAGCGAGCGGCATTCCGCTTGCAACGATCTGCGCGGAGGAATTCGGCGTACCGTTGATCTTTGCAAAGAAGGCGAAGTCCGACAACATCGAGG
Organism: Clostridium sp. CAG:1024; assembly: GCA_000432015.1. Lineage (GTDB taxonomy): Bacteria > Bacillota > Clostridia > Christensenellales > CAG-138 > CAG-1024. The sequence goes on from HF985458.1 coordinate 429, forward strand.
GCGGCCTGTATCAGAGCGACATTTTTTCTTATACCTATAAAAAGAAGGTCACGCTTCTTGTGGCAAGCGACTGGCTGGGGCCAAAGGATAAGGTGCTCATCATCGACGATTTCCTTGCCAACGGCGAAGCACTGCGCGGCCTGGTGGATATCGTGGAGCAGTCCGGCGCGGAGCTGCTCGGCATGGGCGTGGCGGTCGAGAAGGGCTTTCAGCCCGGCGGCAAAAAGCTGCGTGAGCGCGGCATCAATTTGAAATCGCTTGCCATCATCGAGTCTGCGGACGAGAACGGCATCGTATTCCGCGAGGAGGACGGCGAATGACGGAACGTATCGTCGTCATTGACTTTGGCGCACAATATAATCAGCTGATCGCAAGACGTGTGCGCGAAGCGGGCGTGTATTCGGAGCTTCTGCCCTGCACGGCGACGCTGGAGCAGATTCGCGGCGAGGTGCTTTCCGGCATTATCCTGTCGGGCGGCCCGGACAGCGCGTACTGGGAGAATGCGCGCGGCTGCAATCCGGGGCTGTTTGCACTGGGCGTGCCCGTGCTCGGCATTTGTTACGGAATGCAGTATATGGCCGTGCAGTTCGGCGGCGCGGTCGGGGCCGCGGACATTCGAGAGTTTGGCAGAACGCCGATTCGGTTTGAAGCGCATCCGCTGTTCGATGGCATGACGGAGAACGTCGTCTGGATGACGCACAACGATTCCGTGACAAAACTGCCGGAGGGCTTCCGCACGATCGCATCCACGGAAAACTGCCCGATTGCGGCGTTTGCCTCGGATGAAAAGCGGTTCTACGGCATTCAGTTCCATGCGGAGGTCACGCATACGCCGCAGGGCGAGCAGATTTTCAAGAACTTTCTCCGGCTGTGCGGCTGCAAATGCACCTACAGCGTGGAGGGGCTTGCGGAATCGTTGATCCGGCAGGTGCGCGAACAGGTCGGCGAGGGCAAGGTGCTGGGCGCACTGTCGGGCGGCGTGGATTCGTCCGTGGCGTCCGTGCTCGTCCATCGTGCGATCGGCGACAGGCTGACCTGTATCTTTGTGGATCACGGCCTGCTGCGTGAGAACGAGGCGGCGGAGGTCATCGGATTTTACCGCGATAAACTGAATCTGAACATCATTGGAGTCGATGCGCGCGAGCGCTTTTTGAAAAAGCTTGCGGGCGTGACGGAGCCCGAGCGAAAGCGGAAGATCATCGGCGAGGAGTTTATCCGGGTCTTTGAAGAGGAAGCGAAAAAGCTGGGCGGCGCGGACTATCTGCTGCAAGGCACGATCTATCCGGACGTGATCGAGAGCGGCAGTGCGGGCAGCGCAGTCATCAAAAGCCACCACAATGTCGGCGGCTTGCCGAAGGATGTGGATTTCAAAGGACTTGTGGAACCGCTTCGAATGCTGTTCAAGGACGAAGTACGGGCGCTCGGCGAGTATTTGGGCATTGCGCACGCGCTGGTGTGGCGGCAGCCCTTCCCGGGGCCGGGACTCGCGATCCGTGTGCTCGGCGATATTACGGAGGAAAAGCTGCAGATTCTGCGCAGAAGCGACGCGATCCTGCGGGAAGAGATCCGGCTTGCGGGGCTTTCGGAGAAGATTTGGCAGTATTTCACGGTCTTTACGGGAATGCGCAGCGTAGGCGTTATGGGCGATCTGCGCACCTATGATTATGCGATCGGCGTGCGCGCGGTCACATCGACCGACGCCATGACGGTGGAGTGGGCGGAGATCCCGTACCCGGTGCTTCGCCGCATCTCGGAGCGCATCATCGCGGAGGTGCCGCATGTGAACCGCGTCGTCTACGACATCACCTCCAAACCCCCGGGAACGATTGAGTGGGAATAATTTCACTCTCGAAAAAGTCCAGTAATACCAAGGCTTTTTCGCCATGAGTGCCCGCTGTGGCAACGGAATGGCAACATTATTTGAATTATTGCGATAACAAAAAGCGCTATCTGATTTGAAGCCAAGTCAGATAGCGCTTTTTCTTTGTTTTTAGTCAGCCTTCAAT
>HF985459.1:0-5727 GCA_000432015.1 Clostridium sp. CAG:1024
TACACATGCCTGCCGAGCGGCATGCCCGGCTCCGGCGTCCCGCGGCTCACGCTCGGAATGCGCAAAAGCCCCTTGAGCGCCTCGAGCTGCTCGTCCATGTGCGCGTCGATCCATTGTGTCAGTTGTTCCGACATCGTTATTTCCTCCTAATTGATACTGTCAAAGCCCCGCCCCAGCACCTCGCGCGTGTCGATCACGGAGAACATCGCCTTCGGATCGTATTCGCGAACGATGCGCCGGATGACGGAGAGCTCGGTGGTTCTTGCAATGACGTAAACGACGGTCTTGTCCTTGCCGGTATATGCACCCTTGGCCGGGATGAGCGTCACGCCGCGATGCACCTCTTTGAGCACGTGCGGGGCGATCTCCTCCCAGCGGTCGGAGATGATGAACAGCGTTTTCGTGCGGTTCAGTCCTTGCAGCATGTTGTTGAATGCGACGCTTGAGACAAACAGCACGACGGTGGACAGCGCGGCGTCGTCAAGCCCCTTGACAAAGGCAAGCCCCGCGATAACGAGCAGGTTGAACGCCAGGTTGATCGTCCCCATCGCGAAGGAATAGCGCCGCGCAAGCAGGACGGCGAGGATGTCCGTGCCGCCGCTCGAACCGCCCGCGCGCACGATGGGCGCGCCGCACGCGCCGCAGATGACCGCGCCGAGCAGGGAGCTCGTGAGACGCGAAACGGGATCCGTAAAGTCGAAGGGAATCTGCACGCCAGCGGTCAGGCCCATGCAGGCGCTGAACCAGAGCGTTGTGATGATCGTATAGATCGTAAAGCGGAGATGGAGCTTGACGAGCGCGAGGATCAGCACGGGAACGTTCAGAATGAACAGCGTGATCCACGACGGGAGGCCGAGCGCGTATTCGCCCAGCAAGCTGATGCCCGTAAAGCCGCCGCTGACAAGGCTGTTCGGCTTATACAGGCCGTTGATCGCGATGCATTGGATCGCGACCATGACAAAGATGATGAGGAGCGTGGAGAGCTCCTGCTTCCAGTTGAACTTTTTCTGTGTATTGTTCTGTTCCATAGGGCAAGTATACCACCGGCGGACGAGCGGACACAAGCCCCAAGCGGCCGGATCCGGAGGGAATGCGCGCAATCTGAGGGAGAGATGCGGGCGTCGGCTCGATTCTCGGAAAAAAGCGGGCGTGTCATGTGATAGGCTGAAAGCGGGACGGTCGCGGAGGGAAAAACATAAAAACGAAAGGAAAAGCAAACATGGCGATCACATTACTGCGTCCCGCGGGCAAGCGGGAGAAAAGGAACGCGCTGCCGCGCTCGAGCGCGAGCGGCTCGGAGCTGGGAACGGAAGCTGCGCGGCGCGAGGGCATGGCCGAAAAAAGGGCAAAGCGGACGGCGGAGGGCGGCGGGAGCGCGCTGCCCGTGTCCCGCGCGGACGCGCCGGAGCTGCTGCCGAACGCATCGAAGCGGGAGCAGGCCGCACAGCGGCTGAGAAGCGCTGCGGCGCAGGCCGCGGAGGAGGATCGAAGGGCGCGGCTGGCGGTATATTTACAGCGGCTGGCCGAGAGCAGGGAGGCGTCAAAGCGCTCGGCGGTGAACGCGCTGCATACCGCGCGCGACAGAGACCCCGATCTGATCGGGGCGGCGCGATCGAACACGGCGCTGCGGCTCACGGATGCGGGAACGGGAAGGGACTCCGTGCCGTCGCGCTGGGCGCCGCCGACGCGGGAGGGGCTGCCGTTTACGCCCTCCGGGGTCGTGAGCACGGGAGGACAGGCGGCTTATGACGCGGTGGCAAAGAGCGACGGGACGGTGGACTACACCGACTGGGAGAAGCTGACAACCGGACAGCAGCGGGAGCGGCTGAAGCGTTCGGGACTGACGGAGGGAGAGCAATGGACGATCCTGAACAAGGACGAGAGCTATATCCGGACGCTCGGCACGATCGCGGATATCCAGCGCTTCCGGTCTGCCTACGGCCTGTCCGCGCGCGAGGCGACGGAGCTGTGCAACGCGCTGGTGGAGATCGAGCTCAAAAAGAGCAATGCGGGCAAGGCGGGCAACCCGCGCCGCTCCCCGGACTATCTCCGCTACCTCGAGGAGCAAAGGGAAAAACTGCTGCATGACAAGGATATTGGAGGGAAGGGGGAAGCCCCCGGAAATTCGGAGAAGAACGATTTTTCTTTGGATGAAGCGCAGATTTCGGATGTGCTAACGACGATTGCAGCGGCACAAAAGGCAATTTCTGAGGCAAAATTCAGCGATTACAACAAGGAATATGCCAGCAGCATCCTTTCCGATTTGCCGAAGGAAAAGGCCATGCTGTTAGCAGATGAAATCAACAGTCGCGGAGCAAAAAAGGCGTTAAGCTATCATGGCGGGTTACAAAAGACGATGCGGATAGTTTTGGGAGAGGATAATAATGATGTTGCCACATATCCGGTTTCCACAGTTCCATCGCGCATTAAACCTGAATGCTGTCGAGGAGAGGAAATCGCTGCTGAAGCCGGGATTACGATCTCGAATTATTATTATTATGATGGTCAGTATTACATTAATGCAAAAGCGGGTGAGGATACGATAGGCTATGCAATTCCAATAGGAAAGATGCTGCCAGCAGAAGTTAAAATTGACTTCTACCACCCAAATTGGGAAGAAATTCAGGCCGATCGAGCGAAAAGGACCTTTATAAACACTGCATATTTCGTGTACTGCATTGAAGAAGGGCTGTTGGGTGGGCTGCCGCTTAGCAATTTGTTGGGGCTTTCCGATACGATTGATGGAACTGATATATGGGAGAATACCCCGATGATTGAAGAAACATCGGTAGTTATGGATATAAAAGTCCGAAAAAAAGACGGGGATAAAGCACCGACTATAACTGAGCGGAAAATATTCTATTAATTAATCACGCATTCAATCCCATTTCCAGACCCAGAGCAGGGTGCGGAGGATGCAGCCGTCTGGCTGCTGCGCAGACGATATGAGAAGCCGATCGCTGTCTCTGTCCTTTTCCCAAAGCCTTGCCGGGGCGGTGTAAAAGGTATCGCTGTCCGTCGCTTCGGACTGAGAAAAACAGGCCTCGATCCGCGCAAGGTGCGCGCGGTAGGAATCCCGGTCGCCCCAGACGCCCTTGTCCGGGTGCTTCACCATCCATGGCGCAAACGTGGAATAGATAAATTCGGAAAGCGGCAGCAGCGCCGACGGTTCGGACACGGCGCTCCCGGGGACGGTCTCTCGCAGCTCGATCGCCTGGATCGGCGCTTTTTCGATCGGACTGATAGTATACAGCGTGCAGACGGCCTCGCCGCCGTCCGGCGTGCCGATGCAGAGATCCAGCGCATACTTCTGCTCGGGAAACGCGCCCTCCGGCATATACCGGTCGCCCGGCTTCGCAAGGAGCGAGTAGCCCTGCGCCCGTCCCCACGCCTCGATTCGTTCTACAAAGTCACTCACGCTGTGCGATTTTGAACCGATGAAATAGCGAAAGGGATGCAGGGCATACGACAGACTGCCGGACAGGAAGTAGATCACAAACGCTGCGACGGGCAGGAGCAGGATCCATTTTGCAATATTCCGTTTTGCGAGGGAGGTATGGCTGCTGTTCATACCATCATTCTACGTGAAACGGAAGGGAATTGCAAGCAGCATCCCGGGAGAGCGTGCTGTAAAGAGTTCCGTACGGGGCGTTTTGTGCCGGCCGCTCACTGGCGCGGGGGGCACTGCATGACAACGGTATTGGAGGGAAGGGGGAAGTGTGGTATGATAAAAGAAACATAGCAGCGGATCGGAGGCTTGCATTTCTGCCGATCGGCCGGGCGCTCATACGGGAAACGGCCGAACGGATGATGGAGCTTCTGCATATAGCCGACGGCGTGCCGCTTGCCGGAATGCTGCAGCACTTTACGAACGGAATGCATTTCAAAGACCTGCAAACAAGACTGGCAGGGGAAGAGCGATGGTTGGAGAAGTATACCGAAAAGAACGAGCCGGGATATGACGACACGCGCTGGGACGGGTCGATCATCAACGATCAGGACGCGTATCCGAAAACGAAGGGATCGTTCGGCATAACGGGCAGCATCGCCGATAACGGCTGCGGCGCGATCGCGATCAACAACGTCAACGCCTTGCTGGATCAACGCCTGCCGGGCAAAAAACGTCGGTTTGACGAAACGCTGTACGACATCGTCAAGGACAGCGCAGCGAACACGAACCTCGGCGGAGTGCTGGGCATGGATCCGACCTATGTGCCGGATTACTACCGGGCGAGAGGGTGTGAGGTTCAATTCTATTCGGATGCGGGCAAAGTGCCGAAGAACCACGATGCCTATGTACTGTTGTTTTTCTATCGGAATGGAAAATCGACCTTGCAGGCGCACTATGTGGCAGCGAAGTTTGACCCCATAAAGCAGAAGTATAACCTGTATAATAATTCAAGCGTGGACAATGTGTCCTCTTTTGAAACAGCGGTACTTGCACAAGAAGAGAAGAAGAAAAATGAAAATACAGTTGTGGTAAAAACACTCGTCTGGGGCATCGACGCTCCGAAGGAATAAGTAAGGAGGGTGCAATGAAACGAAATAGGTGGAGCTGTCTTATCCTGTGCCTTTTGCTCGTGCTTGGGTTCACGCTCGGATGCGGTGCCAGAGCGGGGGATTACGCCATCGATTCAAAGCAGTTCTATGCATCGTTCAAGCCGCAGGATGACGACGCATACGGCAAAAAGACCGCCTGCTATGATGGCCGCATCTACTATCTTTCGGATGAGAGCGGGACGCAGGGCGTTCACAGTATGCGCCCGGACGGAAGCGACGTGCGTTTATATCTGGGCGCAGAGGACATTCGTTCGATACAGATCACGGAGGACGCCGTTTGGCTCGCGAGTTTTTTCGACATTATTTACAGACAATACGGCGGCTACTGGCGGCAGTTTCAGACGTTTCGGATCGACCGGGGGACGGGGGAGGTCACGCAGCTTGCGAAGACGCTGTCCGCCGAGCAGGAGAAGCTTTTCACATATCCTTATGACAGCGTATGGCAGGCATATGCGTTTTCGGACGGAACGGTGGCGGTGCAGCATGTATGGATCGTCAGCTGGGGAGGGTTCGAGAGCAACTCGTTCATGTTTGTTCGCGATGGCCAGCTCTTACGGTTTTCGGAAAGACCGAACCTGCTTTACAATGGATACGAACAGGGCTGGGACAGCGAGGTAGGTATGTGGCAGAGAGGCAATCTGCTGATCTGCGGCGAACATACCCATAACGTGTATGAGATGGATGTCGGTATGGTTCTCGACATGGAGAATGGACGGCAGCCTCTTTGTATGGATCTGTTTGTCAACGCGTACAACTACTATACGTCAACACCGAGCCTTATAAAGGACGGCATCGTGTACTATTTGGACGGCGGTGAAATCCAGCAGATCGATCTGAAGAACAACACAAGGCGCACGCTGATGCAGGCGACGGACGGCGAACCGATCCGGATCGCGCTTCCGAGCGCGGACGGGACAAAGCTGCTGCTGCTTGCACAAACATGGACCCGGCGTCCGCAGCAGCTCTACCGCGCGGATCTTGCGCGGGGCGAATCGCAGCTTCTCCTGCGCCTGCCCCGAAGCGCGGCGTTTGTGTACCTCGACGAGACGCGCGCGATCGCCGCGAAGGGAAAGAAGCTGCTGTTCTATGATCTGACGGGCGAGCAGGCGGAGCAGACGGGGATGATGGAGCTTTCCACGCGCATCGTGGACAGGCGGAACAAGGTCG
>HF985459.1:5800-8805 GCA_000432015.1 Clostridium sp. CAG:1024
CGACGAGCTCGCGGAAAAGATGCGGATCGGGTAGGGGGAAGGCGGCCTGGGCAAAGGGATCAGTAAGGAGGGTGCAATGAAACGAAAGTATATCCTATTTGCAGTATTGCCCGTGCTGGCGGCAGTATTTTCTTCGTGCTTGCGGCTCTCACCGACGGCGTTCAATTTGGATACCCAACGGTTTCAGACATTCTTTCACGAGGATGCGGAGAGCCATTGCGGAAAGAAGACCGCCTGTTATGATGGCCGCATCTATTACCTTTCGGATGAGAGCGGGACGCAGGGCGTCCATAGCATGCGCCCGGACGGAAGCGGTGTAAAACTCGTGTTCCCGGCGGAGGATATCCGTTCCTTGCAGATCACGGAGCAATTTTTCCTCTATGCAGGATTCGAGAAGAATGTGGAGGAACTGAACCTCACTTACCGCAGCTTTACCGGGTTTAGGCGAAAAAACACCGAACGCAATTCCGCGGCGTTACAGAACGCGGCCGGCGAGGAAGCCGCGGTATTGCTTCCCGTTCTTCCCGAATGGAATATCTGGGACGTTCGGCTTACGGAGGACGGTCTGCTGATCTTTCGGATCAACGCACCGGACTATACGGACGGAGCGCCTGTGCTGAAAACAGAGCTTGTCCGTGCTGCGGACGGAAGGATCATCTGGCAGGTTGAGAATGGGGAGACATTGCGCTTTCCGGTGGAACGCATTGTGATCGACGGCGAAGAGTATCCGTATTTGTTGACGCAGGTCGGCACGATCCGGCTTGCGGGGAACGGCTGCACCAGGACTTGCATCAGTAAGTACGGGATATGCTACGATGAGTGGATGCAAAATGCGGACATATTCGGATCGTCGGGCGAACGTTTGCTGACGCAGGAACCGTTATTTCGCCCCGACTACGACCGCCCGGAGGAGAAGTGGCAGCTTTGCCGCATGACGGAGCGCGGGGTGTATTTGCTTCAGAGCGGCTGCCGTCTCCTGTACTGCGACCGCGCGACGGGAGAAACGGAAACAGTTGCGGAAATACCGAAACAGGATCGCGCTTATGCGACGTTTGAAAGCGGAGGCGGGTTCAGGCTTCTGACGGAATCGCCAAATAGCCATTCGCTCTTTGCTTTTTTGAAAAGGGACTGCGGGCAGGCGCTCTACGGTATCGATGTAGAGGGAAGAGAACAGAAAGAACTCCTGCGTCTGCCCCGAAGCGCGGCGTTTGTGTACCTCGACGAGACGCGCGCGATCGCCGCGAAGGGAAAGAAGCTGCTGTTCTATGATCTCACGGGCGAGCAGGCAGAGCAGACGGGGACGATGGAGCTTTCCACGCGCATTGTGGACAGGCGGAACAAGGTCGAGTGCGCGGGCGGCTGGCTGTTCCTCTACCGCTTCAACGACAAAACCATGCGCGATGAGCTCGTGGAAAAGGTGCGGATCGGGTAGGGGACGGAGAACGGCAGACGAACATTAGGCGCGCTGCGAAGCGTCCCGCTGTGCTATGTGCATTGCGGGGCGTTTTTTGCGTTCAAAAGACATTTCGGCGGCGCGTCAGGTCCACGCCCAGTTCCAGCGGAGAGAGAAATAACGGTTTCCGTTTTCTCTGCTGGTTCGGACGGAAAGCCCGTCCGGGGTGCAGACCGACCCTCTTGCTGCGGCGGGGTGGTGGAAGAAAAAGAGGGTATCGTTGCCGTTCGTTTCGGAGAAAACATCGCGGACGGCGGCAAGAATCGAGCGATAAGAAGGGCAGCCGGAGACGCCTTTGTCCGGGTGCTTTGCCAGCCATGGCGTGTATGTGGAAAACACAAGCTCCGCAGCGGACAAAAGCGCATCGGCGTCCGACGACCGAATTTCGATCGCAAGCGCCGTTGCGCGGAGACTCGGCTCAAAGGTATAGACCGTACAGTTGAGATCGCCGCGCGTTTCCGAGGCGAGCACAAAATCCGCGGCGCATTGGTACAACCGAAAGTCCGCATCCCCGGGACGCCAGTTGGAGAGCGTTTCGCCCGGCAGATACCCCTGTTCCGCACCCCAGTCGGAGAGCAGCGCGACGGTATCCGCCACGGTGCGATACTTGGGATCGGCAGTCTTGCCCGCCTGGCGCAATGTGCAGAACAGGAGGAACGCTGCAAACGCTGCGACGGGCAGGAGCAGGATCCACTTTGCAATATTCCGTTTTGCAGGGGAGGCATACTTGCTGTTCATCATGAAAACGGCGGCCTTCAGATCGGTCCGGATTGTAAATAAATCTCTGATTTTCTACCAGTATATTACCACAAAACGGGCGCTTTTTCAAGACTTGTCCTTGCCGGCGCGCGGGTGTATGAAGTATGGGAAGGGGTGAGGACATTGGAATCGGAACGAATGAAAACGGCACTGCTGCGGCGCGATGCCGACGGTGCGGCCGCACTCGCGGCGCGCTGCAACGAACACACGCTGCGCTTCGGCCTGGCGCTCACGGAGACGGACGCGCTGCGGCTGCTTGCGGCGCGGGAGCGAACGCTTTGCGAAACGGGACGCGTAGAGTTCGGCGGCGGCGTGCTGGAGGCGCTTGCGTTTGCACTCTCGGATTCGCCGTATCTCGATAACGCCGCGTATCCGGAAACGCTCGAAACGATGCAGGAGCTGTTCTATTACTTCAAGGGCGAATGCACGGAGCTTTTGACGGATGAAGAGCTGATCGCCGCGCTCGTACTGTTGTATAACGAGGGCGTGTGCGGCAGTGCGGAGGCAATGTACGATCTCGATCGAAGCGATGTGTACCGCGCCGCGCGAACGGGATCGCTTGACGGAACGGTATTTGACCGGAGGGGGGTGATCGCATGGACACGCTGCTGACGGTGGCACGGGAGAATGCGCTGACGGAAAGCGAACGGCGGCAGGCGGAGGAGATCCTGCTTCGGCTGCTGCGCGAACGCGGCGAACGGTATCTCATGGGCGACAGCAGTTCCATGCCCGCAGAACGCGCCGCCATGCTGCTGCGGTCGATCCTGTTCTGCCTGGGGCTTTCGGAGACGAG
>HF985460.1 GCA_000432015.1 Clostridium sp. CAG:1024
CGCTCCGCGCGCCGCGCAAGAGGGCCGGCGCGCCATGCTGTTTTGGGCGCTGCGCGGCGCGCGGAGGCTGCGCATGCGCAGAAGGGCGCCGGGAGCGGAAAGCGGAAACGGCTTTCAATGTGAATCATCCGTGAATAATCGAATGCAATGCTTTTCTCCGCCATAAAACTTATGTAGAATCACAATGTGGACGTGTACGCGCCACCATGAATGAGGTGTACGATTTGAAAAACTACCTTCGCTGTCTTGCGCTGCTGGCCTGCGCGCTGCTGCTTGCCGCGCCGCTGCCCGGACGAACCGCCCGCGCGGAAACGGGAACCGTGCGCGTGCTGCTCTCGGTCGAATCAACGGATACGCTGTCCGTCAAGGTCAAGGGCGGCTATATGCTTGCGGAAACGGGCGCGTCCTTTTCCGGCGGAACGCTCAAGCTCACCGCGGTAGGAAGCACCGTCACCGCAACGCACAGCAAAAAGGGCGAGCTGTTCAGCGGGAAGAGCGTCACTGTCGTGCGGCAGGATCCCCGCGCCTCGGCGGGCTCGCTGCGGCTCAAGGCGGACGGCTACACCAGAACGTATCTCGGCAGCCTCCGCGTCACCGCGAAGAACGGCTATTTGCAGGTCGTGAACGAGGTGCCGCTGTCCCATTACCTCTACGGCGTGGTCGGCTATGAGATGAACAACGCCTGGCCGATCGAAGCGCTGAAGGCGCAGGCCGTCGCCGCAAAGAATTATGCCATTGCGCACATGGGCGGCAGCGGAAGCTACGACGTGCGCGACACCGCCGCGGACCAGGTGTATAAGGGCTATGTCGCAACGCTTAAAAATGTCATCGCCGCAGTGGACGCGACCATGCAGATCGCGCTGTATCTGAACGATGCCGTCATGCCCTGCTGGTATTCCGCAAGCAACGGCGGCTATACCATGCTCCCCTCTGCAAATTGGAACGATACCGCCTTTGACGCGGGCTATGCGGCGGGAACGGATCCCTTTGATCTGCGCAATACCGCCTGCCGCACGGAAACGGCGTATATTCCCGCGGATCTCTCCCGCAAGAGCTTTTCATCCGCAGCGCTCTATACGCTTGTGACGGACAAGCTGAACGAAGCCGCAAACGCGCCCGGCGCATTGCCGGAGGGCTATGTGCTCGATTCCTTTGACAGCCTTATGAGCGTGTTCTCCA
>HF985461.1 GCA_000432015.1 Clostridium sp. CAG:1024
CTGTCTTACCAGCAGAGAGCCTCGCCCCTCTTTTTGCTTGTATGGATACCGAATTGACCGTTGTTTATTTCAGCAGATAGCCACGCAGCAGCGCAAGCGTGTTTTTCACGCCTTCGACGTGGGAGCGCTCATAGCCGTGCGAAGCATATACGCCGGGACCGATCAGCGCAAATCGAACATCTGCGCCCGCCGTGATCGCCGCACCCGCATCTGAACCGTAGTGCGGGTACACATCGACGGCATATTGCAGCGATAATTCTTTTGCAATGCGGATGAGCGCCGTGGTCATGTCGTAATCGTAGGGACCGGAGGAGTCTTTCACGCAGATACTGACCTTTCGCTCGTTGCAGGTCAATCCCTGCCCGACACAGCCCATGTCAACGCAGAGAAGCTCTTCCGTGCCTTCCGGCAGCACGGCGGAGCAGCCGTGGCCGACCTCTTCATAGACGGTCAGGCACGCATAGACCTTGCGCTTGAGCGGGAGTCTGCCCTCGCTGATCTCCTTGGCAAGCGTGAACAGGATGGATGCGCTCAGCTTGTCGTCGAGAAAACGGCTCTTGATATAGCCGGTCTCGGTGACGATTGTGCGCGGATCAAAGCATACAAAATCGCCAACGGAAATGCCGAGCGCCTCCGTATCCGCCTTGCTCTCGGTGTTTTCGTCGATCACGACCTCCATGCCGTCAAAGTCGCGCTTCTGTTCGCTGTATTTGCCGTTGACGTGTACCGAGGGATCGTCAAGCTGCATCGTGCCGGTAAAGACCTTGCCGAAACGGGTATGGATCTTGCAGTTTTCACACTCGACGTTGCTCGCCATCAAGCCGCCGACGCGCGTCAGACGGAGCCGTCCGTTGCTGCGGATCTCGGAGACCATGCCGCCCAACGTATCAATGTGCGCGGAGAGGACGATCGGACTGCCTTCGCCGCCGAGATCGGCAAGCACGCAGCCTTTTTTTGTGCGCCAGGCGGAAAAGCCCAGCTGGGAAAATGTATCGATCGCAAACGCCGCTGCATTCTCGGTGAAGCCCGACGGACTGTCGCAGGCAAGAAGACGCTTCATGATGTCCAGTGTATATTCCATATCCGATCCCTCCGAAAAATGACGCTTATTCGTTGTAATATGACTGCTCCAAGTGATTGGAAAGCATGGCGAGCGGGATGGCCATGTCCTCGCTCTGTACAAGGATGCCTGCGGGGACGCGCAGATGCGTCGGAGCAAAGCTCCAGATGCCGCGCACACCGCCCGCGACCAGCGCATCGCACGCTTTCTGTGCGGCGCTTGCGGGAACCGTCAAAATGCCGATCTCAATGCCGTGCGACAGGCACCACTCGCTGAGGCAGGAAACGTCCAGAATGGGCTTTTGCGCGATCCTGGAGCCGATGAGCGCAGGCGACTGATCGAATGCGGCGACGATCTCGACGCCGTAGGCGACAAAGCCGGGATATGCCAGCAGCGCGCCGCCAAGGTGCCCGACGCCGACGAGAACGGCGTGATGCGTGTTCGCATAACCGAGATACTTTTCAACGTCGAGGATCAGCGAGTCGAGAACATAGCCAATCTTTGGCCGGCCGCCGCTGCTGCTGACCGCAGCGAGGTCTTTTCTGACGGAGACGGGATTCATCGACAGCTCGGCAGCAATCTCATTGCAGGAAACGTGCGTTTTGCCGGATGACTGTAAGCGTCTGAGCAGCTGAAGATAGGCGGGCAAGCGTTGCAGCGTGGGCCGCGGCACGGAAACGTAAGCCATGGAAAGGACACCTCAAGTATCAATAATATCAATAAATTCTATCAGCCTTTACGGCGTTCGTCAAGTGGAGGGACGGAGGGCGAGCAAATAGCGGAACCGCTTGCAAAATGCGGGGCGAGCCGCTAAGATGAGATTGTACCTGCGTTGGCGGCACCGCCCGCGCGCAGAGAAAAGGAGCAGCCGCATGAAATCGCTGGAACGCCTTCAAAAAGTCACGCATATCGACAACGTGTGTCTGTCAGAGGACGGGTGCGCGGTCGTCATTCTGGATCAGACGCAGCTTCCCTGCCGGACCGTCTACAGACGGCTGGAGACCGCAGCGGAGATGTACGATGCAATCTTTGAGCTGCAGGTGCGCGGCGCGCCGGCGATCGGCATTTGCGCGGGGTATTGCATGTATTGCCTTGCACAGCAGATACGGGCGGAGGAGAACGGTGCGTTCTATGAAGCGCTCTGTGCCGCAGGGGAGAAGCTGAACGCGGCGAGGCCGACTGCGGTGAACCTCGCATGGGCGATCCGAAGAATGCTGGACGTCGCAAAGCGCAGCCTCTCAAAGCCGCGGGAAGCGCTTCTGGAGATGCTGCACGGCGAGTGCGTGGCGATCCACGAAGAGGACATTGCCATGTGCCGTGCGATTTCGGAGAATGGGCTTTCGCTGCTCAAGGACGGAGATACGGTGCTGACGCATTGCAACGCCGGCCCGCTTGCGACCTCACGCTACGGAACAGCGCTGGGCCCGATCCTGCTTGGGACGGAACGCGGCATGAAGCTCCGCGTATTTGCTGACGAAACGCGTCCGCTGCTGCAAGGCGCGCGGCTCACGTCGTATGAATTGCAGCGTGCCGGCGTCGACGTGACGCTCATTTGCGATAATATGGCGAGCATCGTAATGAAAAACGGTTGGATCGACGCTTGCTTTGTAGGCTGCGACCGCATCGCTATGAACGGGGATTTTGCCAATAAGATCGGAACAAGCGGTGTGGCGATCCTTGCAAAGTACTACGGGATACCGTTTTACTCACTCGGGCCGACGTCCACGGTCGACCGCAGCTGCGCGACAGGTGCGGACATTTGCATCGAGCAGCGTCCGGCGTCGGAGATCCGCGAGAAGTTTTACCGTGAACCGATGGCGCTGCCGGAGGTCAAGTGCTACAATCCCGCCTTTGATGTAACGGAGCATACGCTCGTTTCCGGCATTGTAACGGAGAAAGGGATCTGCCTGCCGCCGTTCACGGAAAGCCTGCCCAAACTGTTTGAGGGAACGGACTGCGGTTCGTTGGAAATCGGGCGCGGATGACGTTTGACAAAGCGCCGCTTATCGCGGTACTATATCAACAGCGGAGACGCTGTATCAACGTAAAAATCTGAAAGAATGAGGGAGCAGCTATGGGAAAATATGTTTTGAACGCAACGAAAACCGGTTACACGTTCCATCTCAAAGCCGGAAACGGCGAAACCATCCTGACCTCCGAAGTTTATTCGACGAAGGATGCCTGTGAAAACGGGATCGAATCCGTGCGAAAGAACGCACCCGCCGCGAACATCGAAGACCAGACGATCGCTGGTTACGAGGAGCAGAAGCATCCGAAGTTTGAGATCTACGAGGACAAGGGCGGAAAAACGCGGTTCCGTCTTGTCGCGCGCAACGGACAGAATATCGGCGCATCCGAAGCATACAATTCCAAGCAGAGCTGCAAGAACGGTATTGATTCCGTCGTGCGCAATGCGGATTCTCCTGTCGTTGAGCAGGAGGCATGACGTGAATGCCGCGCTGCCCCGCACGGATGGCAGCGAAGCGATTCCCCGGGTCTTTTGAAAGATCCGGGGCCTTTTTCTGTTCTTTTGCGGTTCGACACACAGCGCCGGATTCTGCGGCTATCATGAGAGTGAAGCAGCAGGACAAGGAGTGGGACGCGTGCAAAGCAGGGATCGGAGATCGTTTGCGCGGTATTGCCGGGCGGCGGCGGCACTGGCCTGCGCATGGCTGTGCCTTTGCGGCGGACAGGCGCGGGGATATGCAAAAGAGCAGATAGAGGAAACGCTTCCGCCTGCATACGGCGCGGCGGAGGGATACAGCCTGTATCTCGGGGAAAGCGCGCCGTATTATCGCTTGAGCCCGCACCGCGCAGTGTGGAAAGACGCTGCGAGCGAACGCGAGAGCGGCCGCATACCGGCATTGTATGCGCTGATCGATCTGGAAGCGCAGCAGGACAGCACATGGCGGCCGTCGCCGGATACGGCATGGACATTGGAAACACCGGGCAGCTTTCGCGCTGCATACAGCTTTTCGCTCACGGGTGAGACGCGGACAAAGACCCGTTACCGGCAGAGAAGCCTTGCCTGTGCTGATTGTCGGGAAGGGGATGCTGCAGGCCGGGTGCGCGCCATCCTGCAATGCGCGTATCCGTTTGTCTCCGCGGAGAAGATGTTGGAGCAGCTTGTGGAAGCGGGCGTACTCTTATCGAGGGACGGGGTCGTCAGCGCCCCGATCAATTTTCAAAACGACCTTGCAGAGCGGACGGTCGGCGAAAGCGAATTGCTTTCCGCCGTACAGGCGGCGCTTTGGTCTGCGTCGAACAGTGAGGGCGCGGTAGTTTGCGCGCCATATGGGCAGACGAAGCCTGTAAACGCACAGCGAACGATCCGACCGGATACAGGCGAAGTGCGCACGGCCGACGACGCGCGTGTACGGGCGAATATCGAAGCGGTGTATGCATACCTTTGTTCCCTGCCAGGCATACCGGAACAGAAACGTCTGCTGTCCGATCTGACGCTTGCTGCATACTGGAGCGGGACAAAGAATGAAAACGCGCTGACGATCCGGTTTCGGTTGAATGCGGAACCGGATGCGTCGGATACGGTTTTTCTGCGGCTTGGCGAGGCAAGGTATGCGATCGGAAGAGAGCACAGCGGCCTGCCGCTTCTATTGCCGGATACAGACGGCTGCTATACGCTGCTGCTTTCCAATGTGCAGCGTAAGGGAACGCTTTCACTT
>HF985462.1 GCA_000432015.1 Clostridium sp. CAG:1024
GAACCGTCCCGCACAGGGACAGAATGGAGCTGCGGCAAGACGTCCCGCGGCGGCGCCCCGGCGCAGAGGCGCATCGAACCGCCTGTTTGCGATCGTGCTGCTCGTTCTTTGCGCGGTCGGCCTTGTCCTGTATCTGACAAAGAACGCGGGCGGCGGAACGCCCGCAGAGTCGGCGGGGTCGCACGGCGTCGAGATCTCCGAGGTCATGACGAGCAACAAGGGAACCGTGCCGGACGAAAACGGCGATTTCCCGGACTGGATCGAGCTGCACAATACCACCGGCTCGAAGATCGATATCGGCGGCTTCGGCCTGTCCGACAGCCCGCTCGGCGTCGTCAAGTGGGCGATCCCGGCAGGGACGGAGATCGAGCCGAACGGCTATCTTATCATTTATTGCTCCGGCACATTGGACGGCGGCCCGCTCCATGCGGCGTTCAAGCTTTCCGCAAGCGACGTGCTGACGCTGTCCACCGACGGCGGCGCGGTCATCGAGCAGGTGCAGCTCAAGGCGGTCGCCTCCGGCATGACGCTTGCAAAGGACGCGGGCGGCGCATTCGTCGAGATGAGCCCCAGCCCCGGATACCCGAACACGCCCGAGGGACAGGCGGCCTTTGTCTCCATGCTTTCCGCGGGTGCGGGCGAGGACATCGGTGTGTATCTCAATGAATTCATGGCGTCCAACGCCTCGACGATCGTCGGACCGGACGGCAGCTACTGCGACTGGATCGAGCTGTACAATACCACGGGCAGCACGATCGACCTTTCCGGCTACGGCATTTCGGACTCGTCCGCGCAGCCGCTGAAATACACCCTGCCCGATGGCACGAAGATCGAGCCGAACGGCGTTCTGCTCATATACTGCACGGGACGCGCCGGCACGTCGAACACGGCGATCGAAGCGCCTTTCGGCCTACGCGCCTATCAGGAAGAGGTCGTGTTCTCGACCCCTGCGGGAAAGATCCTTGACAGTTATGCCTATACGCGGCAGGAAACCGACAAGTCCATGATGCGTTCGCCCGACGGCACGGGCGCATGGCAGCAGACCTCGCAGCCGACGCCCGGCTATCCGAACACGGCGAACGGGCTGTCGGCCTTTACCGCGTCGCTCTCGTTCGGAACGCGCGAACTGATCCTCTCCGAGGTGCTCGCCGCGAACACGACGACGCTCCGGCAGGCGGATCTGACCTATCCGGATTGGATCGAGATCTGCAACCAGTCCGGCGAGGCCGTGAATCTTGCGGGCTACGCGCTCTCAAAGAATGCGAAAAACCCGGCAAAATGGGTGTTTCCGGACATTACGATCGGACCGGGCGAATATATCGTGGTGCTGGCGTCGGGCAAGAACGTGACCGACACGCAAAAAAAAAAATCTAGAGACGAACTTTTCGATCTCCGCCGAGGGTGACGCGATCTTTCTGTTCGCCCCGGACGGTACGCTGATCGCTAAGCTCCTGCTGGGCCGCGCGCACGCGGACGTCTCCTACGGACGCTCGAACGGCCAGCTCATGTATTACGCGTCCCCGACGCCGGGCGCAGCGAACAGCGGCGGCATGATCGGGTATGCGGAAAAACCGGAGTTTTCGACGCCCGCGGGCGTATATACCTCCGCGGAGAGCGTTTCGATCAAGGTGCCGGAGGGCTGCACCGTGCGCTATACGACCGACTGCACGACGCCGACCGAGTCCAGCCCGATCTACAGCAGCCCCATCACGGTTTCGACCAATACGGTCATTCGGGCGCGCGCATTCCGGCAGGGCTATGAGCCGAGCGATACCGCGACCGCGACCTTCTTCATCCGCAGCGGCTCGCAAACGCTCGAAAGCCATGATACGCCGTTTACGATCATCAGCCTTGTGACCGATCCGGACAATATGTTCGGCACAACGAACGGCATCTATGTTGCGGGCTCGAAATTTGCCGAAAAGGATCCCACGGGCGACGCAGCCTCTTTCACGATCCCGGACGATACGGCGAACGTGAACTGGAAGTACGCGAACTTCAACGCCCAGCACCAGACGAACCCCGATCCGCTCGGACTGAACTGGGAACGCCCCGTTCACATCGAGGTCATCGATACGAACGGCAGCTTTGAATACGGCGACGACGCTATGGTGCGCGTGTTCGGTGCATTCTCGCGCTATAAATCGCAGAAGGGCCTCGCGCTCGTCACGCGCGGCGGCTACGGCGCAAGCGCGCTGAACGACGCCTTTTTCGGGAATCGCACCTATACGAGCTATAAATCGCTGACGCTGCGCCCGTCCGCGATGGACTGCTTCATGTCAAAGATCCGCGACGTGCTGATCCAGGGCCTGCTCGAGGATGCGGGGAGCATCCTTCCCACGCAGGCATACCGCCGCACGATCGTGTATATCAACGGCAAGTACTGGGGAATTTACAACCTGCGGGAAAAGGTGAACAAGTATTTTCTCGCGCAGCACTACAATATCGGCAACCCGGACGCCATCGACGTGCTCGTGGGCAACGGCGTCACGGAGGCGTCGCAGATCTCCGGGACGAACGCCTACCTCGAGTACAAGGAGCTCATCGACTGGGTCGGCTCGCATGACCTGTCGAACCCGGACAACTACGCCTATATCCAGACGAAGATCGACGTGGAGAATTTTGCGGAATACTGCGCGATGGAGATTTTTGTCGGCAACACAGATACGGGCAACATCAAGTTCTGGAAGAGCGCGGCCTACGATAACAAGTGGCGCTGGATTCCCTACGACTTTGACTGGGCGTTCAACCGCAACGACGACAAGAGCGAGGAATCGACTGCAGGCTACCGCCGCGATTTCTTTAAGAAATACTTCCACGAAACGGGACACGGCGTGGGCAAGGGCTTTTCGACGGTGCTTTCACGCGGCCTGCTGAAAAACAGCAATTTCCGCGCGCTGTTCCTCCAGAAGTGCGCTTTCATGTATAATGAGGTGTTCCCGACGGAGAAGATGCTCGCCCGCATCGAAGCGCTTGCTTCGGAAATGCAGTCGGAGATGAATTACGATACGCAGCGCTGGGACGGCTTCTCGATGAAGACCTGGGAGCGCAGCATCGAAAACCTGAAGGATTCGGCAAAGAACGCGCCGGAATACTTCCTGAAATACTGCCAGAGCTACTTCTCGCTGTCCGACAGCGAAATGGTGCAGCTTTTCGGCAAAACGAGCGATAAGTGACGGAGGCGTCATGGAACAGGGAAAACAGCAGACGGCCAAGCCCTACCGGCATGAACTGAAATACGTCATTTCCGAGGGAGAGCACCGCATCCTTTCGAGGAGATTGCAGAGCGCTCTGCCGCCGGATAAGTATGCGGCAAGGAACGGCGGCGAATACTTTATCCGAAGCCTATACTTCGACGACCCCTACGATACGGCGATCGCCGAGAAGGCGGGCGGCATCCAGGTGCGCGACAAGTTCCGCATCCGCATCTACAATCTCAGCGACCGCACGATCAAGCTCGAACGCAAGCACAAGGACGGCGCATACATTCAGAAAAGCTCGCTCACGATCACCCGCGCGGAGTGCGATGCGATTATGAGCGGGCAGTACGGCTTCCTGCTCGAGCGACCGGAGCCGTTTGCCGGGCAGATGTACGGCATCCTGCGCACACGGCAGCTGCGGCCCAAGGTGCTCGTCGATTACACCCGCGAGCCGTATGTCTACCCCATCGAGGATGTGCGCATCACCTTTGACAAGAACATTCGCACGGGGATGCGCAGCACGGATCTGTTCAATCCGGAAGTGCCGACCTACCCCGTGTCCGAGCTTCGCAATTGTATGATTCTCGAGGTCAAGTTCAATCGGTACCTGCCGACCTATATCCAGTCGCTCGTCCAGCTCGGCGCAAGCCAGCATGTTGCGGCGAGCAAGTATGTGTTCTGCCGCCAGTACGAGTTTTGACCGGCCGCGCCGGCAGTCGCATCACCTGAACCCAATGTTTTTCCGCGTGCGATCGATCGCGCGCCTGCAAAAGTAGAAGGAGGAAACAAGATATGTTTGCAACTTTCCAGCTCAGCGACCTGTTTTCCGGAACGCTGAACCCCCTGCGCGTGGTACTGACGCTGCTCATCGCATTCGGCGTGGGCGGATTCCTGTACCTGATCTATAAAAAGTCCTTTGCGGGCGTCGTCTATTCGCGCTCTTTCAACATCAGCCTCATTCTCCTGACGATGGTTTCGTCGCTCGTGCTGATGCTGATCTCCTCGAACCTGACGCTGTCGCTCGGCATGGTCGGCGCGCTGTCCATTGTGCGTTTCCGCACTGCGATCAAGGACCCGATCGACACCGTGTTCATGTTCTGGGCGGTGGGCGAAGGCCTGGCGCTCGGCGCAGGCTTTGTGGACGTCGGCCTGATCGGCGCGCTGGTCATCGGCGTGATCATGGTGCTGGTCTCGGGCGCAAAGAGCAACGGGACTGCGCCGTATCTGCTGATCCTGCACTATGATGAGCGTGCGTCCCAGCAGATCAAGGCGCTTGTCAAGCAGCTGCCCAAGGCGCGCGTCAAGTCCAAGACCGTTCAGCGCGACGGCATGGAGCTGACGGTCGAGCTGCGCATCCATGAATCCGAGACGGACTTTGTGGACAAGTTCCTCCGCGTCCCCGGCGTGTTCGATGCAACGCTTGTGGCGCATCAGGGCGATCTCATCTCCTGACGCACGAGCTGTTTATTCCGGAAAGAACACACGGCCGGCCTGCGCGGCAGTCATTTCCGCGTAGGCTGACCGAGCAAAAGGTAGACGGATTCTTCTTTTCTTTTTTGCCTTCCTTATCTTTCTGGAGAGAAAAAGAGGCAAAAGGAAATCGATTGCGGGAGAGGTGCGCATCGCCGCTGTCGTTGCTTTCGCCAACATGCAGCACCAAACGGACGGTTCACATGAACCGTCCGTTTTGCGCCCATGATGCAGGAGGTACGGGAAAGCGTCCTCCACGAAAGGCCGTCTGTCCCGTAATGCCTTGAGTTTCTTTTCTTCAAGAATAGAAAGCGTACCCTTCCTTCGTCTCAAAAAGGGGACGTACCGACCAAGCGGCGTTGCCGCACGGACGCTGTTGTGGTACGATATATAGCGGAATGCAAAGAACGTTATCATCCGCGCCTTGTGCGCGCGGCAGCAAGGAGCAATGACCGTATGGAACGGAATTACAGCACCGTTGAGATCACGAAAAAGGGCGAGCGCGCCCTGCGCGGCGGACACCCGTGGGTGTTCGAGGGCGAGGTCACGCGCACAGATGCAGACATTGCGGACGGCGCGCTTGTGGATGTGCTTTCCGATAAGCGCAAGTACCTTGGCACGGGCTTTTATAACAGTCACAGCAAGATCCGCGTACGGGTCATCTCGCGCAATCCCAACGACCGCTTTGACGCAGCGTTTTTCGAGCGGCGCCTTCGCTATGCGCTGGACTACCGCCGGCAGATCATGGGCGCGGACTACGGCTGCTGCCGGCTGATCTTCGGCGAGGCGGACATGTTCCCCGGGCTCACGGTGGATCGCTTCTCGGACATTCTCGTGGCGGAGGTGCTCTCGCTCGGCATGGAGCAGCGCAAGGAGATGCTCTTCGATACGCTCGTGCGGCTGCTGCGCGAGGACGGTGAGACGATCCGTGCGCTCTATGAGCGAAACGAGTCCGCTCTGCGAGAGCGCGAGGGACTGGAAAAGGGCAAGGGCTTCTATGCGGGAAGCGGACTTTCGACCGAACTTTCCGGACACACGGAGATCACGGAAAACGGCATCCGCTACGACGTGGATTACATCAACGGACAAAAGACGGGGTTTTTCCTCGATCAGAAGTATAACCGGCAGGCGGTCGGCCGCATTGCGCCGGGTCTGCGCGTGCTCGACTGCTTCACGCATACGGGGGCGTTTGCGCTGAACGCAGCAAAGGCGGGCGCGGCGCATGTGACTGCGGTGGATGTTTCCGCAGATGCGATCCGGCTTGCGGAAGCGAACGCGGCACGAAACGATCTTTCTGGTAATATGGACTTTGTCTGTGCGGACGTGTTTGATCTGCTGACCGCGTTGGCGGAGAAGAAGCGGTCCGACTACGATTTTATCGTTCTCGATCCGCCGGCGTTTACAAAGAGCAGCGCCACGGTCAAAAACGCGAGCCGCGGCTACAAAGAAATCAATCTCAAAGCCATGCGCCTTCTGCCGCGCGGAGGGTATCTTGCGACCTGCTCCTGCTCACATTTCATGACGGACGAGCTGTTCCGCACCATGCTGCATGACGCGGCGGCGGACGCAGCCGTGCAGCTTCGGCAGATCGAGGCGCGGCAGCAGTCGCCGGATCATCCGATCCTCTGGAATGTGCCGGAGACGGACTATCTCAAGTTCTATCTGTTCCAGGTGGTGTAAGGGGATGCCGCAGACATACCGCATCCTGCGCTCCGACAGGCGCACCGTTTCTCTCGAACTGACGCCGGAGGGCGAGGCGCTCGTGCGCGCGCCGAAGTGTATGCCGGTTCGTGAGATCGAGCGGTTTGTTGAAGCACACGCGGCGTGGCTCTCT
>HF985463.1 GCA_000432015.1 Clostridium sp. CAG:1024
GGCCCGGGCCTCCGCGGCAAGCGCCACCATGTGCGCATCGTAAGCGTCGCCCCATTCGAGCTTTGCGAGCGCAGTGTGCGCCCGGTTCGGGAGCGCGTTCGGATAGAGCAGATACTTGCGGTAGTATCGGTATAACGCAGCCGTATGCTTCAAAAAGAAGGAATGCGAGAGCAGCGTCTCCGGCGGATGGCCGAACTCCCGTATCGCGCGGTAGATGCCGTCCTCCGATCGGAAATCCGGGATACCGCTGGCGGTCGGTAGCCCCGCACCGCCAAGAAATGCGATCCGTTTCGCCTCTGCGATCATGCTGCGAAGCGCCTGAATGTCGTTGTCCATGCCGTATCGCCTCCTTGCAAATCCGTTTCGGGACAATTATACTATATCCATGAGTCAAATTCGATTGTACAATGCAAGAATTGCAGATTTTTCTGCGGAGACGCCCCGCTTGATCGAGGGCGAGCTTTGGACGCGCAACGAGCAGATCGCATATGCGGGCGCGGCGCGCGAGGATGCGGGAACCATGCGGTTCGACCGTGAGATCGATTGCCGCGGCAACGTCCTGCTGCCGGGCTTTAAGAACGCGCACAGTCATGCGGCCATGGTGTTCCTGCGATCGCTTGCGGACGATCTGCCGCTGCAGCGCTGGTTGACCGAGCAGGTGTTCCCCTTTGAGGATCTGCTCACGCCGGATGATATTCGCGTGCTCGTGCGGCTCGGCTGCATGGAAATGCTCACAAGCGGCATCACCGCCATGTTCGATATGTACTTTTTCCGCGAAGCTGCGGCGGAGGCTGCGGTGGACGTCGGGATGCGCACGGTGTTCTGCAATGTCGGCGGTCCCGCGGAGAAAGCGGCGGCGGAGTACGAGCGGTTCAATCACTATCACCCGCTCATCAGCGACTGCATGGGAACGCACGCGGAGTATACGGCGACCGAGGAACAGCTCGACGCGCTCATCGGGCTCACGAACGAACTGAAAGCGCCGTTTTGCCTGCACCTGCACGAGACTGCGGCCGAGGTCTCGGGCTGTATCGAGCGTTATGGCGTGCGGCCCCTTGAACTACTGGAACGGAAGGGCGCGTTCAATTACGGCGGAACGGGCTACCACCTTGTCCATCTGGACGAGCGCGATCTGGAGATCCTGAAAACGCATGGCATCCATGCGGTCACATGCCCGGGCAGCAATACCAAGCTTGCAAGCGGCGTTGCCCCCATCGAGGAGATGCAGGCGCGCGGCATTGAGATTGGCATCGGCACGGACGGCGCGGCAAGCAACAACTGCCTTGACATGTTCCGCGAGATGTTCCTCGTGACGGGGCTGCAAAAGCTGCGGCACGGCGCGGATGCGTGCGATGCGCTGTCCGTGCTGCGCATGGCGTGCGTGGGCGGCGCACATGCGATGTATCTGAATCACTGCGACGCGCTTGAAGCGGGCAAGCAGGCGGATCTTGTGATGATCGATCTACACAGGCCGAACATGCAGCCGGAGAACCATATCTTGAAGAACATCGTATACAGCGGCAGCAAGGAGAACGTTGCGCTCACGATGGTGGCGGGCAAGGTATTGTATGAAAGAGGAATGTTCCTGACCGTCCCGGATCCCGAGCGCGTGTATCGGGACGCCGCGGCGATCATCGCGCGGATGCGCGGCACGCTGGGCCGGTAAGGGGGAAACGATTTCTTTTCTTGAAGGG
>HF985464.1 GCA_000432015.1 Clostridium sp. CAG:1024
GGTGTCGGATACAAACGGCTGCTATGTCGTACCGGCATTCGTCGGCCTCGGCGCGCCGTATTGGGATCAGTATGCGCGCGGCTGCATCGTGGGCCTGACGCGCGGCGTGAACCAGGCGCACCTGATCCGCGCAACGCTGGAGTCGCTCGCATACCAGACGAACGACGTGCTGCACGCCATGGAACAGGATGCAGACATTCGCCTCGCCGCACTGCGCGTGGACGGCGGCGCGAGCGCCAACAACTTCCTCATGCAGTTTCAGGCCGACATCAGCGACGCGCCTGTGCAGCGGCCTGCGTGCGTGGAGACTACGGCCATGGGCGCGGCATACCTTGCGGGACTTGCCGTCGGATACTGGGAAAACAAGGAACAGGTGCGCAGCAATGCTGCGATCTCCCGCGTATTCACGCCCGACATGGGGGAAGAGCGGAGGGAAATGCTCTTGAAAGGCTGGCGCCGCGCAGTGAATTGCGCGCGCGGCTGGGCGAAGGACTGAGCCCGCTTTCGGACGTGAGAATAGGAAGTTCACATTTGAAGTGGAGCAGAGACTTTGACAGTATTTGTCGGACTGTGCTATACTTCATTTGATATGCATGAATACACGCGCGGCTGTACATGGAATAGCCGCCGAAAGGACGCAGAGAAACCATGAATCTCCGCTATCGACTGCTTGGCGCAGTCACTCTGTCAATGACGCTTGCCGGTCTATTCACCGGCTGCTCGCTGCTCGGCGGTCCCGAGGCGTCCCCGACGCCGGAACCAACGCCGGAAATCACGCCGGAACCGCAGCAGGTCGTGTTCTCGGCGGTCGCGACGCCCATGCCTGCGGCGATCACGCCGACGCCGACGCCGGAACCCACGGCAACGCCCATTCCGTTCTCGCAGTATGCGCCGACGGTCAACATGACCTATGAGGAGCTTGTCGGGAGCACGGACGACATGAGCAAGAAGGGAAGCGAGCTGCTCAAGGATGGGTATCCCGATCCCAAGACCTACTATATCATCGTAGATAAGCAATGGCAGGTCGTGCTTGTGTACAAGCGCATTGACGACGGTACGAAGTGGGGCCAGCCCGACTATGACCAGCCCGTGCGCTACATGCTTTGCTCGACCGGCAACCCGGACTCGGAGCATGGGCATGAAACGACGAGCGGCAAGTGGGCGATCGAAAAGCCGAAAGAACGGTTTTATCAGTTTGTAAACCTTGAGGCGGCGCAGTATCTCACGCTCATTCACAGCCGCACCTATTTCCATTCGATTCTGTACGATAAGGCGCGCGATCTCAGCACGCTCGTTCGTTCCTCTTACGACGACCTCGGGAAAAAGGCGTCCCATGCCTGTATCCGGCTGACCGTGCCGGACGCCCGCTGGATTTGGTACAACATCGGCTACGGCACAACCTGCGAGATCCGCGACGGAAGCATTGACGACGCGGTAACGCAGAACATTCGCGCACAGCTCCGGCTGCCGCCCTCCGAAA
>HF985465.1 GCA_000432015.1 Clostridium sp. CAG:1024
TCTTCTAAAAAGAAAAGAAGACTTCCGTTTTGGGCTGCACGGCGAGGCGACCTGTGGTATGATAACGGAAGAACAAAAGAGGAAGTGACACGCATGAAACGGATTCTCGGCTGTCTGCTCGCCCTGTGCATTCTGTACTGCGGCTGTGCGGACAAAATAGCGGAGCCGGCGCCCGGCGGACAGGCAGGAACCGAAACGGAAATCATATCGACGGAACCCGCCCAAACGCCGAACGCAGTCCTGGAGATCCGCGAGGATACGATCCTGCAGGGCGGCGAGTATGCAAGCGGGACGCCCGGCCAGCATGTGATCCTCATATCGGGCGCACGGCTGTCGGGCGTAGGCCTGACCCTCGACAAGAGCGGCGACGGGAGCGCGGCGGGTGAGGACGGCGTTTTGACAGGGGCGGAAAACGCAGCGCTTCTCGTGGAGAACGGCGCATATGCAGAGGTGTCCGGCTCAGCGATCAGCTCCGGCGCGGCGGGCGGCCATGCGGTCGCCGTGACCGACGGCAGCGCACTTTTGGCAGATACCATGATCGTGACAACGGGAAGCGGCGCTGCGGCGCTCTATGTGTCGGGCGGCAGCGCGGAACTGCGTCGCTCGGAGCTGGTTTCGGGAAGCGGCAGCGCGTCCGCGCTCTATGTGACGGCGGGCGGCAGCGTCACGGCGGAGGACTCGCAGATCACGTCCGATGCGGGCGATACGGCCGCGCTCTATGGCGGCACGCTCACGCTCATACGCTGCACGCTGACGGGCGATCTGCGGATCCACGGCACGGGCAACCGGCTTGCGGCAAGCGGCAGTACACTGTCCGGCAATGTTTGGTTTCCCGAGGCGGAGGATGAAGCCGCGCTCACCTTCACGGACGGCAGCACTTTTACCGGCGCGATCGTAGGAGACGGCGCGATCGGCATTTCCGTCTCGTTCTCGCAGGACAGCAGATGGACGCTCACAGAGGACTGCTATGTCGCGGGCTTTGCCGACGCGGACGCAGCGCTTTCGAACATCGAGAGCAACGGACACTCCATTTACTACAACGCGGAACTCGAAGCAAACGCCGTATGGATGGGGAAGAGCTATGCGCTTCCCGGCGGCGGGTATCTCATTCCGCTCATCTAAGGGACAGGGGAAAACGATGAACAGCGCATTGGTCGTCATTGACATACAGAACGACATTACGAAACACTATCGAGAGATCATTGACCGCATCAACACTGCGATCGAGCGTGCGGCCGCTAAGGGGATGCAGGTCGTGTACATCCGGCACAACAACGTCACGCCCTCGGCAAAGAATTTCCTGCCCGGTTCCCGCGGCGCGGAGCTCGCGCCGGAAATGAAGGTCGTATCCGGCAACATCTTTACCAAGACAAAGAGCAACGCGCTGACGAGCGAGGCATTTGCGGCATACATCCGCGAGAACGGTATCGATACGTTCTATATCGCGGGCGCGGACGCCACGGCCTGCGTGAAATCCACCTGCTTCAACATGACGAAGGCGGGATACACGGTGTGCGTGCTTTCCGACTGCGTTACAAGCTATGACAAGAAAAAGCTCCCGGAGATGCTGGCCTATTATGCGCAAAAAGGCTGCACAGTCAAGCCGCTCGACGAGCTGCTGTGACAGAAACGGCCGAACATAAAAGAAGACCCTCCGCAGGAAGATGCTTGCTGAGGGTCGTTTTTTTACGGATCCTATGCGCGGCGGGTGCGTATCCGGGGCCGCAAAACAGAGAACTTATTCTCCGTCCTTTGCAGGTGCGGCCGCTGCGCCGAGCCGCGCGGCACGTTTGGCTTCCGCGGCAGCCGTGGCTTCCTGACGCTCCTTGTCGAGCGCGTCGCGCAGCTACGTCTCGATCTCCGCTGCAAGCTCGGGATTATCCTTCAGGAAGTTGCGCGCATTCTCACGGCCCTGGCCGATGCGCAGATCGCCGTAGGAGAACCATGCGCCGGTCTTTTGCACGATCTTCCGCGCAACGGCAAGATCGAGCAGCGAACCCTCGCGGGAGATGCCTTCGCCGTAGATCATGTCGAATTCGGCCACCTTGAACGGCGGCGCGACCTTGTTCTTGACGACCTTAACGCGGGTACGGTTGCCGACGATCTCGGTGCCGGCCTTCAGCGAATCGATGCGGCGCACGTCGAGGCGGACGGACGCATAGAATTTCAGCGCTTTTCCGCCGGTCGTGGTCTCGGGGTTGCCGAACATCACGCCGACTTTTTCGCGGAGCTGGTTGATGAAGATGACGACCGTGTTGGACTTGCTGATCGCGCCGGTGAGCTTACGCAGCGCCTGCGACATGAGCCGCGCCTGCAAGCCGACGTGCGAATCGCCCATATCGCCCTCGATCTCCGCCTTCGGCACGAGCGCCGCAACGGAGTCCACAACGATGACGTCGATCGCGCCGCTTCTGACGAGCTGCTCGGTGATCTCAAGCGCCTGCTCGCCCGTGTCCGGCTGGGAAACGTACAGCTCGTCCACGTTCACGCCGAGGTTTTCCGCGTAAACCGGGTCGAGCGCGTGCTCCGCGTCGATGAAAGCGGCCGTGCCGCCCATCTTTTGCGACTGCGCGATGATATGCAGCGCAATGGTCGTCTTACCGGAGGATTCCGGCCCGAACACCTCGATGATGCGGCCGCGCGGCACGCCGCCCACGCCGAGCGCATAGTCCAGCTCGATGCAGCCGGTTGGAATGACCGATACGGAAATCTTCGCGCCTGCGTCGCCGAGCTTCATGATGGCGCCCTTGCCGAACTGCTTCTCGATCTGGCTCAGCGCGATCTCCAGCGCTTTTTCTTTCTCAACACCCATTGCGTATGGTCCTCAACTTTCCCAAAATTCAACGCTACGATGGTTACAGTATATCACGAACAAATGTACGGTTCAAGCACTTTCTGCGCAGCAGATCGAGCGCGTGGAGCGTTGCGGTCTCGCGAATGCGCGCGCGGTCGCCGTAGAGGTGCAGCTCGACCGCCTCCGCGCCGTTTTCATCCGCGATTGCGATGTATACGAGCCCGACGGGCTGCGTTTCGCTGCCGCCGTCAGGCCCCGCGATGCCGGTCGTCGCAAGTCCGAGATCCGCGCCCGCTGCGGCGCGAACACCCTGCGCCATCTCAAGCGCGCATTCCCTGCTGACTGCGGTATGCGCATCGAGCGTGGACTTGGAGACGCCAAGTCTGCGCATTTTGGCTTCGTTCTGGTAGGTGACGTCGCCCTCGGTGAGAAAGGCGGAGCAGCCGGGAACGTCGACGAGCGCGCTTGTGACCATGCCGCCCGTGCAGCTTTCGGCAAGGGCGAGCGTTTTGCCGCGCTCGGTGAGAAGCGCCGCGTCCACCTCGGCAAGCGTCTTGCCGCAGTCAGAATAGAGCGTGTCGCCGATGCGCCGCCGGATCTCCTCGATCATGGGACGCAGCATGGCCTCGCCCGCCGCGTCGGTCTCGCACTGTGCGGTGAGCCGAAGCGTGACCTCGCCGGTCTTTGCGTAGGGTGCAATGGTGGGGTTCGTCTGGTTCTCGATCATGTCGCGCAGCAGATAGGCGAGCTTGGATTCTCCGAGACCGAAGATGCGGAGTTCGCGGGAATACAGGTGCGTATGACTGATGCGCTCGAGATAGGGCAGCACGAAGGTATCGAACATCGGGAACAGCTCGCGCGGCGGTCCGGGCAGCAGGATCGCCGCCTTGCCGTTCGCTTCCATGATGCAGCCGGGCGCCGTGCCGTTCGGGTTCGGGAGCAGGATCGCATCGCGGGGGAAGCAGGCCTGCTTGAGATTGTTCGGCGTCATTTCGCGCCCCTTGTCGCGGAAATAGGCGGTGAGCCGCTCGACCTCCTCCGGGATGGGTTCGCAGTGAAGACCGAGCGCGGCGGCGACGGTCTCTTTGGTGAGGTCGTCGTCCGTGGGGCCGAGGCCGCCCGTGAAAAACACTACATCCGCGCGGGAAAGCGCCGTATGCACGACTTCCGCCAGACGCGAAGCGTTGTCGCCGACCGTGATCTGATAGCGGCAGGTAAGGCCGAGCGGGGCGATATGCCGCGCAATGTGCTGCGCGTCGGTATTCAGAACCTGTCCCATGAGAAGCTCGGTACCGACGGAGACGATCTCTGCAATCATTTTGTTGACACCAGATTTCTGTTTTTAATGATATAGTCCACGCAGGACCAAACGGTAAAGAGCGCCGCAAGATAGGTGACGATCTGATCCATCGGAACGCCGATCAGCCGGAACAGGGGGTTGTCGAGCAGCAGCAGCACGATGGAAAAGCACTGGAGCAGGGTTTTCAGCTTGCCGAGCTTGCCGGCCGCGATCACGACGCCCTTTTCGACCGCAACGAGACGGAACGCGCTGATGATGAGCTCGCGCGCCACGAAGATGACCGTGAGCAGGCCGGAGATACGGCCCGTGCTGCACAGCATGATGTAGGCCGTGCAGAACAGGAGTTTGTCTGCCATGGGATCCATGAGCTTGCCAAAGTCCGTCACGAGGTCATGCTTTCTCGCGTACCAGCCGTCCCATACGTCGGTCAGGCTCGCGAACACGAAGATGGCGCAGGCGATGAGATGCGCGATAAAGCTGTTGATGTAGAAACAGGCCACGAATACGGGTACGAGCAGGATGCGAAGAAGCGTCGCTTTGTTTGCCGGGTTCATTCCGCAAAATCTCCAATCATATCATATTCTTCCGCTGCCGTGAGACGCACGGGCAGGTATTGCCCTGCTTTCACACGGGGGCGGTAGGGAAGCCGGATCTGACCGTCAACATCGGGCGCCTCCGCCTGCGAGCGGCCGAACAGTCCGTCGCCGTCTGTGCCCTCGATCAGCACCTCCACGGTCTGCCCGACGCGGGCTTCGTTCCGCACGCGGGAGATGGGCTGCTGCGCGCGCATGAGCGCATCGAGCCGCGCCGCCTTGACGTCCTCTGGGATCTGGCCGGCCATCGCCGCACCCTCGGTCCCCTCCTCCGGCGAATAGGCAAACGCGCCCACGCGGTCGAAGGGGTATGCGCGGAGAAAGTCCAAAAGCTCTTGGAACTGCGCGTCCGTCTCGCCGGGGAAGCCGACCATCATGGTCGTGCGCAGCGTAAAGTCCGCGCCGGAGGTCTTGAGATGATCCAAGACGCGCTCGATATGCGCACGGCTGCCCCTTCGGTTCATGCGGCGGAGAATATCGTCGTTGATGTGCTGCAACGGCATATCAAGATACTTCACGACCTTCGGATTCGAGGCAAAAAAGTCGATGAGCTCCGGCGTGACCGTGTCCGGGTAGGTGTACAGCACGCGGATCCAGTGCAGCGCGTCGATTTTTGAGAGCGCGTCGAGCAGCGGCAGCAGCATGGGCTTGCCGTAGAGATCGCGTCCGTAGCCGGAGGTGTCCTGTGCGATGACGGTCAGCTCCGTGACGCCGCCGTCCGCGAGGGACTTTGCCTCGTCCACGAGCGATTCCATGGGCGTGGAGCGGAGAGCGCCCCGAATGAGCGGGATCGCGCAGTAGGTGCAGCGATTGTTGCAGCCGTCGCCTACGCGAAGATACGCGCTGTAGGCGGGGGTCGTAAGGATGCGTCCGGCGTCGGGCGCGCAGAAGGGACGCGCGTCGCCTGCGAGCAGCGAGGGCAGCTCCGCATAGCGGTCGAAGCCGAGCAGGATGTCCACCTCGGGCAGCGCTTCTTTCAGCTCCGCCATGTACCGCTTTGTAAGGCAGCCGGTCGCGACGAGCGTTTTGCAGCGGCCGTGCTTTTTATACTCCGCCATTTCGAGAATGGTGTTGATGGATTCCTGCTTTGCAGGCTCGATAAAACCGCAGGTATTGACGATCAGCACCTCGGCCTCCGCGGGA
Source organism: Clostridium sp. CAG:1024 (assembly GCA_000432015.1). Classification (GTDB taxonomy): domain Bacteria; phylum Bacillota; class Clostridia; order Christensenellales; family CAG-138; genus CAG-1024. The sequence continues at coordinate 5,831 of HF985465.1, forward strand.
TCGTTCGTAAACGTATGCCCTGCGGCGGCAAGATAGCCCAGCATTCGTTCGGTGTCCACCTGGTTCTTCGCACAGCCCAGCGAGATCACGCCGATCAGACTCATGCTTCCTCCTCCGTGTCCGTGTCAAAGGGCGGAACGTCCTCCTCGGGGGAAAGGCTGTCCGCCGCATCGGGATCGTCCTCTTCTCCTGCACCGCCGAACAGACGGTCGTATTCGCTCTGCTTGATGAGCACCCGGCGCGGCTTGGAGCCGTCGAAGCCGGAGACATAGCCGTGCTGCTCCATGATGTCGATGAGCCTTGCGGCGCGCGCATAGCCCACGCGGAGCCTGCGCTGGATCATGGAGATGGACGCGGAGCCGCTCTCGAGCACGATGCGCACCGCCTCGCCGAGCAGCTCGTCCTCCTGCTTGCCTTCACCGAACACGCCGCCGGTCGCGCCGCCCTTTGCGGCGTTCGTGACCTCGGAGATGAATTTTTCGTCAAAGCTCGGCTGGCGCTGCTGCTCACGGAAGTAGCCGACCACGCGTTCGACCTCCTCATCGGAGACGAAGGCGCATTGCAGACGCGTAGGCTTGCCTGCGCCGTTCGGCGGGAAGAGCATATCGCCGCGCCCAAGCAGCTTTTCCGCGCCCGTTGCATCGAGAATGATGCGCGAGTCGATGCCGGAGCTGACCGCAAAGGCGCAGCGGGACGGGATGTTCGCCTTGATCAGACCCGTGATGATGTCCGCCGAGGGACGCTGCGTGGCGACGATCAGATGGATGCCCGCCGCGCGTCCGAGCTGTGCAATACGGCAGATGCTGTCCTCGACCTCGTCGGGCGCGACCATCATAAGAACCGCAAGCTCATCGATGATGACCACGAGCTTCGGCAGCCGCGTGCTCTCCTCCTGCTGCAATTCGTTATAACGCGCCAGATCGCGCGCGCCGAGCTCCGAGAATTTCCGGTAGCGCTGCATCATTTCGTTTACCGCCCAGCGGAGCGCGCCCGCCGCTTTCTTCGGCTCGGTCACGACCGGGATGAGCAGGTGCGGGAGCGTTGCGTACACCGACAGCTCCACGACCTTCGGATCGACGAGGATCATGCGCAGCTCTGCGGGCGAGGACTTGTACACCATTGAGATGATGAGGTCGTTGATACAGACGCTCTTGCCCGAGCCGGTCGAGCCGGCGATGAGCAGGTGCGGCATTTTCGCAAGGTCGGCCGTGATGACTTTGCCTGCGATGTCCTTGCCGAATGCAAGGGTGATGGGGGAGGCGGCCTTCATAAATTCGCGGCTCTCCACGATCTCCCGCAGAACGACCGGGATGGCGTTTTTGTTCGGGATCTCAATGCCGACCGCCGCTTTGCCCGGGATCGGCGCTTCGATGCGGACGCGCGGCGCGGCAAGCGCAAGGGCGATATCGTTCGACAGACCCGTGATGCGGCTCACGCGCACGCCCGGCGCGGGCTGGAGCTCAAAGCGCGTAATAACGGGGCCGACGCTGTAATCGAGGATCTTGACCGCGATATTGAAGCTCGCGAGCGTATCCACGAGGAGCTTTGCCGCTTCCGCGGGGTTTTCGCCGCCTGCGCCGCCGT
>HF985466.1:0-2147 GCA_000432015.1 Clostridium sp. CAG:1024
TTGCCGACGGGCCCTCCATGGCGGCGGCGATGCAGGGCGGCATCATTCTGCGCGAGGGACCCGCTGCAAAGTCCTCGACGATTATGCTGGCCGATTACGCCCATGACTGGATTCTTTCCGTAAATCCGGCCTACACCGAGTTTCTTTGCGTACCGGAGTTTACCGAAGAGGTCGAGGTGCGCATGTACAACCGAATCATGGAAAAGGGCGGCCGTGCGATTGTGATTACGGAAAACGAGAACGTCAAGCCAAACGATAAAACGGCGGTGTTCATCCACCCCAAATGCCGCGAGAGCCTGGCATGCCTGTATCAGATCGTCGTAATCAACTTCACCTTGGCGTCGATGCTTGGCGAGGGTTGGCACAGATAAGGATGTGTGAGATGGAAAGCACCAAATGCATGAGTGAAGAAGAACTGGAGCTTGTCTGCATGGAGGTGATCTCCAATGCCGGCGAAGGGCGCGCGCACGTCTATACGGCGCTCGACCTTTACCTGGGCGGCGAGCGCGAAAAGGCAAAGAAGGAACTGGAGACGGCGGACGGCTATCTGCAGGCCGCGCATGACGCGCAGTTTACCAAACTGATGGCATATCAGCTCGAAGGCGGAGAAATCAAGTTCCAACTGATTATTCTGCACGCGATGGACCTGCTTATGGTGGCCAGCGCAGAGCGCGACATGCTGAAACATGTGGTTATGGCAAGTATAAAGGAGTGAATTCCCGATGATTATTGATATTCACAATATAATTGGTCATCATAAGTATAAACCATTCGTATCGGCCGAATCCCTGATTGCACAGATGGATCAGGCCGGCGTGGACAAGGCGGTGGTCTTCTGTTACGCCGAAAGCATGGACAACGCCTATATCGAAGCATCGATGAAGCGCTATCCGGAGCGCCTTATCGGCCTGTATACGGTTAACCCGTGGGCGGAGAACTGCGAGGCGGATCTGGAAGATGCGATCAGCAACCGCGGCTTCCGGGGACTGCGACTGGACCCCGTCCGCCACGGGTATGCATTGAACGAACATCAGATCGTATATCCCCTCATCGACGTTTGCCAGAAACTCCATGTCCCCGTTTGGTGTTATGGCGCGGCGGACGTCTTTTCCACGCCCATTCTGTTTGCGCCGATTGCGGAGAAGTACCCGGATGTCGATATCATTTTGGGCGCCATGGGCTTCACCTACGACGCCTCTTCGGCGGCCGGGGTTGCGCAGCGGTTCAAAAACGTCTATCTGGACACGTCCGGCTGCATGACTTCCAATGTCCAGCGCGCGCTCAAGAACGCCGGGCCAAGAAACACCGTGATGGGCACGGCGACGCCTGAATGGGGTTATTTCGAGCTGGAGATGAAAAAGATTCAGCAGTCCTCTGCCGATGCGGAGACGGTCGCCCTGATGATGGGCGGCAATGCGGCACGGATCTTTCATGTGGAAGAGAGGTAACAGGCAATGAAGATTATCGATATGCTGTCGCACATTGGAAAGCGCAAGGGCAGCGTCTGCTATGTGCAGGAGGTTCTCGACATGATGGAGGCTTCCGGCGTGGACCAGGGCATGATTTGCTCGCAGCTGGAAACCATTGACAACGAGTATATTTTCGATTGCTGCCAGAAGTATCCGGACAAGGTGTTTGGCTTTTCGGTCATCAACCCCTGGGATATCGATGGCGAGGCGGAGCTGGAAAAGTGCCTGCGCGATTACAAGTTCTATGGCGTCAAGCTCAATGCCATTCGCTTTGGCTACTCGGCCGACCGCCACAGCGTCGTCGATCCGTTCTTTGATCTGTGCCGGTCCTATGGCAAAATGGCGGTTGTACACAATATGGCCGACCTGTTTTCCATTCCCGACAAGTGGGGCGAGATAGCGCGCGTTTATCCGGAAGTCCCGATCCTGCTCTACCACATGGGCGTGCCATACATGGTGGACAGCGCAATCGAACTGGCGCGCAAATACGACAATATCTATCTAGGAAGCGCCTGCTCGTTTGCGCCTGCGATCAAGAAAGCCTACGAAACCGTGGGCGCAGGCAAGCTGATGCTGGCCACGGACGCCCCGTTTGTTTCCATGGCGCAGGAGATCGACAAGATCAAATACGTCATCAGGAAGGATTCGGATCTGGAACTCGTGCTTGGCGGCAACGCC
>HF985466.1:2206-3721 GCA_000432015.1 Clostridium sp. CAG:1024
GCAGGCCGGACGAGCTTAGGGATACGGATAAGGCGCAACCGGCGGCTGCATCGGCCCGGTTTCGCCTTTTAAGAACAGGAGGAACAGATGGTTATTGATTTTCACAATCATATTGGCAGGAAAAAGGGCCTGACGTTTACCGACGAAGACCTGCTTGCCCGGATGGACGCCAGCGGCGTTGACAGAGCGGTTGTTTTCAGCTTTCCGGAGAATATCAACAACGGCTTTATTCAGGAGGCCTGCCGGCGGCACCCGGACCGGCTGACCGGCTTTGCGACGGTGAATCCATGGGACGAGAACGCGGAAGCGGAGCTCGAGGCCTGTCTTGACGGCGGACGGATGAAGGGGATCAAGCTGCACTCGCTCAAGCACGGGTTCAATTTCGATAATCACTTGCTGCTGGACCCCATTTTCGAGATTGCGCGAAAATATAAAGTGCCGGTTATCGCCTACGGCGCGGCCAACGTGCTCTGCGTTTCCAACATGTTTGAGGAGATGGCGCGGACCTTCCCGGACGTGCCGCTCGTCATGGCGCACAGCGGACAAATGTACGAGGCAAAGCCTGCGATTAGCGCAGCGGCCCGCACGAAAAACCTGTATTTGGAAACGTCCACCGTGTTTGCCGTTAACATCCAGAAACAGCTTGCCGACGTCGGCTGCGAACGGATTGTCATGGGTTCAGACATGCCTTATGGGGATTATGACCTTGAAATGATGAAGATCAGGGGCGAGGTGTCCGATGCGAAGGCGCTGGCGGCTATCCTGGGCGGGAACGCACAAACGCTGATAGGAGGGTAAGGAAATGATTGTCGATTCTCACAACCATTTTGGCGTCCGCAAGGGCGAAAACTTCCCTGCGGAAACGCTGATCGACTGGCTCGACAGGGCCGGTGTGGACGCCTGCGTGGCCACTTCCCAGCCGGAGTCGTACGATAACGAATATACCGCTGCGGCACAGCGGCAGTACCCGGATCGCATCATTGGTTACGCGGTCGTCAATCCGTGGCTATACTCTGCGGAAGAAGAGCTCGAGCATTGTTTTCGGGATCTCCACCTGTACGGGTTGAAGCTCAACACCCTGCGGCACGGGTACGCGTTGGACCGGCATCAGATCGTGGACCCCATCTTTGAAATTTGCGATCATTACCACAAACCGGTGCTTTGCCATGGAGAATCCGACATGTTCAATATGCCGGGGAAGTTTGAGGAGATGGCGCGCACGTTCCCAAACGTCAAACTGATCCTTGCCCATATCGGCCAGCCGGACGCCGTGGAAGCGGCCATTCGGGCCGCCAATCGATATGAGAATCTCTATGTCGATACCGCCGGCGTGGGTCTCAACACATTGCGGCAGGCAATCGCGGGCATGGACCCGCATAAGATCCTCATGGGGACGGATGCCAGCTGGGGCCGGTTTGAGCTGTCCATCGCGCTCGTCAAGAAGGCCACGGATGATGAAAAGATCCGCAGCCTGATCATGGGAGAAAATATTTGCCGCCTGCTCAACTGGAAGCG
>HF985467.1 GCA_000432015.1 Clostridium sp. CAG:1024
CCGGCAAGCGTACTTCCCGAAAAGACAGAAGATGGGGAAGTTGCGGTATATGTCTGACCATGCGGGTTCCCCGCAGAATGCTCCACGCAGTAGACAACCTCGCCTGTCTGCTCGATCCAATGTTTCGGCGTGTTCAACTCATGCCATCTGCCGTCCTTGTAATACTCTAAGTAGTCAAAGGCGCTGTTGGTCTGACTCTCGATGGTGACGGTGCTGCCCGCGGCAAATGCGCCGCCAAAGGGTATGACGCCGATAAGCGTCAGCAGGCACAGAAGCAGTGCCATAAGTCGTTTTGCTTTCATGCTGTTTCCTCCGTTTTGTTTTTTTGTCTATGTGAAAAAAACGCCTCTCGGCGCTTTCAACAAAGGGAGTGTTACTTACCGAGAAGTGAATATCATTCTTCTCGGGCAGTAATTCTCGGATAGTAAGTTACTCTCGGATAGTAAAGAGATAGGCTCGAAGATGCGTTCAAATATGAAAGGGCGGATTGCTCCCTTGGTGGAAAACGCTATTCATTGAACACGATGTGCGTCGGCATATTTCTCTTTTCCTTTCTCGCAAGACAAGGCGTTACCTTTCATGCTCGCGTTCCTG
>HF985468.1:0-201 GCA_000432015.1 Clostridium sp. CAG:1024
CGCCGAAACGCTTGCGCGGAACGGCCTTGTCAGCCGCGAGTGCGTGGACTGCAAAAAACGCTGTCGCGATGTTCTGATCTATCGCAAGGACTATCACCTGGATGCCGTCGACCAACGCTTTGTCGAGACGCTGCGCCACGCGGGCGCACAGCTTGGCCGCTGCCAATAACTCGTGCATTGCGGCCAGGCAGATGTGCCGCG
>HF985468.1:295-9197 GCA_000432015.1 Clostridium sp. CAG:1024
CGGCACCTTCACTCGTGCGCCCCCGCTTCCGATCGTTTTTCCGATCCGGCGTATCATTCGTTCTTGCTATATCAATATAAATATATCGATATACTTTTATAGTTATTCGCTTTTCTTCCGGGATATGCTACCATAAGGCCAGATAGAAGGAGCGGCGGCCTGCCGCCGGTCAAAAAATAAGGAGGTCAATTCTATGGCACGTTTTACTCTTCCCCGCGATTTGTATCATGGAAAGGGCGCGCTGGAAGCGCTGAAAACCTTTGAGGGCAAGCGCGCAATGATCTGCGTCGGCGGCGGCAGCATGAAGAAGTTCGGTTTTCTCGATAAGGCGGCCGCCTATCTGAAAGAAGCGGGCATGGAAGTCGAGCTGTTCGAGGGCATCGAGCCGGATCCTTCCGTTGAAACGGTCATGCGCGGCGCGGACGCCATGCTGAAGTTCCAGCCTGATTGGATCATCGCCATGGGCGGCGGTTCCCCGATCGATGCGGCGAAGGCCATGTGGATCAAATACGAATACCCGGAGACCACTTTCGAGGATATGTGCAAGGTATTCGGTCTGCCCAAGCTGCGCAAAAAGGCGCATTTCTGCGCGATCTCTTCGACGTCCGGCACGGCGACCGAGGTCACGGCGTTCTCCATCATCACCGATTACGCCAAGGGGATCAAATATCCGATCGCGGACTTTGAGATCACGCCGGACGTGGCCATTGTTGACCCCGATCTTGCGGAGACCATGCCCAAGAAGCTCGTCGCACACACCGGCATGGACGCTATGACGCACTCGGTCGAGGCCTATGTTTCCACCGCAAACTGCGACTATACCGACCCGCTCGCCATCTTTGCCATCAAAATGATCCAGAAAGATCTTGTGGATTCCTACAACGGCGACATGGCCAAGCGCGACAGTATGCACAACGCGCAGTGCCTTGCCGGCATGGCGTTCTCGAACGCGCTGCTCGGCATCGTACATTCCATGGCGCATAAGACCGGCGCTGCATTCGCAGACTGCGGCGCGCACATCATTCATGGCGCGGCGAACGCCATGTACCTGCCCAAGGTCATCGCCTTCAACGCCAAGGATGCGACCGCAAAGAAGCGCTACGGCGAGATTGCGGACTACATGGGCCTCGGCGGCAAGGATGACGACGAAAAGGTCGCGCTGCTCATCGCCTACCTGCGCAAGATGAACGACGATCTGAACATCCCGCACTGCATCAAGAACTACGGCGCGGACAGCTATCCGACGGAGCAGGGCTTCGTCCCCGAGGACGTGTTCCTTGCACGGCTCCATGACATCGCGGTCAACGCCATCGGCGACGCCTGCACGGGCTCCAACCCGCGGCAGCCCTCCGTTGAGGAGATGGAAAAGCTGCTCAAGTGCTGCTACTACGACACCGAGGTGGATTTCTAAATCCTGCGCCCCCCCTGTTCGGTCGCCGCTGTTGTTCGGAGACTGTGTGCGAAACGCCCTCTGCCGTTCTTTTCCCCGGCAGGGGGCTTTTTTGCGGTGATGCAGGCGGGATGCCGGGCCTGCCCGCTATTGACGAAACACGGAATTCTATGCTAAGATGCTTAGGCTGTCGTAACAAACGAATCCGCAGGCGCCTCAACCATGGCCGAGAAGGCATGGCCGCCCGGCGCGGGACCCCGTTCGGCCATTCATGGCGCCCCCCGCTCCATACGGCGCTCAGGGACGGGCGAAACGCTGAAGGAATGCGGCGACGCGGGGAGGCGCGGCCTCCTCTGCAAGCGCGGCAGGAGGCGCGCCGGCTGTTCGGCATATCGGACGCTTTCCCATCAACACGCCCGCAGCGGCGATATTGCTGCGCATTCAAGCCATGCATGCGAATACGAGCCCCATTCAACTGATTGCACTTGACCTTGACGGCACGCTGCTGAATGCAAAAAAGGAGCTTACGCCCGTCTGCCGGCAGGCGCTCGAAAGCGCCGCAGACGCCGGTATTCTGATCGTCCCCGCGACGGGACGTTTCTTCGACGCGATGCCGGAGGCCGTCCGCGCGCTGCCCTTTTTGCGATACGCCATCACGATCAATGGCGCGCAGGCGCTTGATATTCAGCGGGCGCGATCGATTTATCGTGCAGAAATTCCGTGTCGGCAAGCCATTGAAATCATGTCCTATCTTGACGCGCTTCCGGTGATCTACGACTGCTACATGAACGATTGCGGCTGGATGACGCGCAGCTTTCAGCAGCAGGCGGAGACGTTCACGCCCGATCCGTACTCGATCGCGATGATCCGCAAGCTGCGCCGGCCCGTCGATGAGCTGAAACGCTTCCTTGCGGAGCACGGAGCGGATGTACAGAAGATTCAGCTCTTCACACGGGACGCGGCGCTGCGCGCAGAGCTGCTCGCACACCTTGCGGAACGCTTTGAAGCGCTCTCCGTCAGTTCCTCCGTGCCGAACAACGTGGAGATCAATAATATCCGCGCGAACAAGGGCGATGCGCTGCAAAAGCTTGCAGCGCATCTCGGTATCCCCATCGCAAATACCATGGCGTTCGGTGACGGGCTCAATGATATTCCCATGATCCGCACCGCTGGGCTTGGGGTCGCCATGGGAAATGCCGTCCCCGAGGTTCTTGCGACCGCGGACGCCGTCACAGCGAGCTGCGATGCGGACGGCGTCGCAGAGGGAATCCTTCGGTACTGCTTCGTCTGAAGTCTTTTCTCCTGCCCCCGCTGTCTTTCCGCATACAACCCGTATAGCGGTACCCGCCGCGGACATTTCAGGCTTTCCTGTTCCAAATACGCTTCCATCTGCCTACGAGGGCAAAGATCCGACAGCGCACAAGGGCTTTCTCCTCAGTCATCACGGTCTTATACAGTTCTTGATATGCCGCTTCATCGATCGGTTCGCCGCCGAACAGCGTTTTTTGCGCGGCCGTGATCGCTCTGCGGAACCGCATCGCCGCTTCGGCTCCGTCGCTTGCCCCGATCGCCGACAGATAGTCGGATGGAGCGAGCGCCGCGACGTCCGGATACCGCAGTTGGAGCAGACGATACATCCGGCGATACAGGTTCGCCGCCGCCCGGTCACGCTCGTTCAGGCGGAACGAGCTCCGCCGTTCAAGCAGGCGTGTCAGGACATATGCCAATAGTGCGACGGCCAGCGCGGCAAGCAGCGCCGCCAACACCACCGCTGCCGCTCCAAGCAGCGGAAGCAGGCGCTCTCCGAGCGTCCGCTCCTCTCCCTCATCGTAGAGATCTTCCTGCATTTCAAGACCTGGATCGTTTTCCGCCGCCGACGTCTGTTCCTTTCGTATCGCCCTGCCGCGGAAGGCGATATCCTCGCGCTCCATACGTTCAAGATAAGCCGGTGCGGTCTCGAGCGGGACAAAGCCGATACCGTCCTGATAAAACTCCGCCCATGCATGCGCGCGGTATCCCGTCAGCGTGTACGGCACATCAGGCAGCATCATTTCCCGATCTTCCGGCGTGATCAAATACCCCTCGACATAACGAGCGGGAATGCCGAAATAGCGCAGGAGCATGACGGTCGCCGCTGCATAATGCACATCGCAGCCGCTTTTCGTCTTTGTCAGAAACTCTTCGATAAAGTCGTCATTCCCGCCCCGCATTGCCGCGGTTTCGCTGTATTCCACGGTCTCATTAAAGAACTCCAGGATCCTTTCCCGGGTCTCGCCGTAATCCGCGTGCGCACCGTTCCATGCGTCCGTCGGTCCGAGCAATTCACTCAGCAGCGCCGCCGTATCCGCAGGCACCTCAAGAAATTGATCATAGACATAGCGATTGTAATGGCTTTCGCAGACCAGATAGGACAACAGTGCCGGATCCGCGACCGTCTCCCTGCGCAAAAGCAGCCGTGCAAGAGCAGGGTATCGTTTCACCTGATTGGTTGACGCGGTAAGTGTATACGCTGCCTGACCAAACAGGCCAGGTGACGCCAACGTCTGGTCTCCGATCATCGTCTCTTCCAGAAGGCTTGCATCGGCGGCAATCAGTTCATACGGCACATAAACATATGCTCTGCTGGCGCCGAGGCAGCGGATCCGCAATGTGATCGGCTCCTGTGCCGCAAGCGCCGCAGGATCGGCGAGCCGCGCGGCCGCCTGCACCTGCGTTTCTCCGAAGAATCCCGCTTTATGCAGCCAATAAAACAGATCGCTTCCCTCGGACAGGTTTCGGTTCTCTGCCGGAAGAAACCCGTCGCCCGTATAAACGCTTCCGACAAAACCGCGCAGATAGAACGATTCCGGCTGCGACATTGTTATTTCGAGCATCGGCTCCTGCGAACGTTTCAAACTCCCGACCAGCGAAAAATCGCCGTCCGGCAATCCGCTGCCGGAAGCAGAACCAAAGCGAAACGCCCGGAGGGTTCTGACGCTCTCGCTTTTCCATGTCTCGATCCGTTTCGGCGCGGTTTTCGGCAGCATCGGAAGCAACGACCCGCTCAGAAGTAAAAATACCGCGATGCACACGATCGCCGTTTTTGCGCGTCCGGCCTGCGGCTCGCCTGTTTCCGGCAGCGTGAGCGCCATCACAAAGCATATCGCGCCGGCCAGGAGCAGCGCCGCCGGAAGCGTCTCGGACAGCAGTGCAGCGATCACCGGCAGCGCCAGAAGCGGCACGCCCAGCAGCTGCTTTGCTCTCGTTTTAAGCAATGCGTTTGCAAGCAGTGTCAGCAGCGTAGCGCCAAGCCCCATGACTGCCGCAACGCCGTCCGCATCCGCGCCCGCATGCCGAAGAGATACCCGCGCGGCCGCATTGCCGAATGCCGTGTTCACAGCATCCAGCACAAATAGGACGCCGCCCCAAAGTCGAAACCAGATCAAACCGATTAGGACCCCGACCGCAGCGGCAGCAAGCGGCAGGATCCCGGCCCGCTTGTCGTATTCGGCGGCACACAGAAGAAACACCGTCGCCAATGCAGCGAAAGGCGCTATCGGCTCCACGCCATTCAAAAACAGAACGGAAGCGCTTTCCATGCAGCACGCGGAAAGCAGTCCTGCCGCAATGATCCGCAGCAGCGCCGAAAACCTGCTATTCTCTTGTCGCGTTTCGATCCGGATCGTTTCCATATGGCCGAACCCGTTCCCTTTCTATATACGCAGATACCGAAGCTTTTCAGGCAGGCAATCGAACACTGTCTCCGTCTCCTCCGTCTCTCCCGGAACAAACCGCATGACCTCGCAGTTCTCTCCCGCCTCCGCCGGGCGTTCGATCCGTTGTGGCGAAAACAGCAGCGCACGACCGGAAAACGCTTCCAGGGTTTCCGCGAGCAGACGTTCAAATGCGTATTCGACCTCCGCTCCCCGTGCCGTGCCGAGCAGCTGCAGCTCCATTGCGGTAAAGCTCTCCGTCTCCGTGACTTCCGCCTCGGAAAGCCGCTGTTCCATGGGTTCGAACCATGCGACCGTATGGCGGACTTTTTGTGCGGCCAAAGTCTGCGAAACGGATAGTAACGCTTCTGCCGCCGCATCGACCTTTTCCGGCTCGCCCGCACTCGTCCCGCAATTGCAGAATACAAGCAGGATTCGACGCTCCACCGGCATCGCCATTTCTTTCAGCATCGGCTGATCGTATTTCCCGCTCAGTTTCCAATGTATTCGGTTCAGCGGGTCGCCTTCCCGGTACGCACGGATCCCGAGCAGCTCGCTTGGGTCGCTGCCGACGCGATCCGCAGCATACGCATCGCTCTCGATCTGCTGCATATGCGGCGGTTCCAGTTCAATAAAGAGTTCAAACGTATCCGCAGCAAGCACCCTTCCGCAGTCCGCCCGCACGTCTATCCGTCTTCGAAACAGCCTCAGGGGATCGAACAGTTCTGCCGATTGAATCTGCAAAACCAGTTTTCCGCAATGCACTGCGCTCACCCGAAACCGAAATCTCGTAATGCCGTTCCCGCAATATGTTCCTTCCGAAAGCAGAAGCTCCCTGCTTTCGCCTGTAAACGGATTGTCCGCTTTTCCGTATAGTCTGATCTCCGGCGGCATCGGTGATCTGTGCATCTCTATCTCTGCAACAGCTTCTGTGCGCTCTCCTTTTTGCAGGGTGAACGTTTTTGCTTCCAAAGCGACCCGCACCGCAGGCTTGCCGGCGCAATGCAGCAGCGCCAGGCTTCCGCCGCAAGCCAGCACCCCTGCGAGAAGCAGCGACAGATAGATGCGTTGAAGCGTCGCGCCGTAAAGGACTGCGGCCGTCAGCAGCGCCGCAGCGATGATCAGCCGATTCTTCCACATGTCTGCTTACCGTCCCGCAGTCGGCATCCGTATCCCCTGCAGCACCTCCAGCGCAACGCTCTGCTGCGTATCGCCGGCAGCCTTTGCTTTGGGGCTCAGGATCATGCGGTGCGCGGTCACATCGACGTATACCCGCGCGACGTCCTCCGGGATCACATATGTTCGGCCGTCCAGATACGCCCGTGCCTGCGCCATTTTGAGCACGGCCAGCGCGCCTCGGGGGCTTACGCCCATTTGCACCAGCGGATGTGTGCGCGATGCTTCCGCCAGATGCGTGATATACGCAAGGATCGATTCCGCCACCTGCACGCTGACGATCGCCCCCTGCATTTGACGTACCGTTTCGCAGTCAACGATCTGCCGCACATGCTCGAGCGGATTCTCCGCAAGACGGTCGCGCAGGATGCTGACCTGACTTGCAAAGTCCGGATATCCCATCTTGAGACGGACCATAAACCGGTCGAGCTGTGCCTCCGGGAGCAGCTGCGTTCCCGCCGCGCCGACCGGATTCTGCGTTGCAATGACCAAAAACGGTTCCGGCACGGGATGCGTTACGCCGTCCACCGTGACCTGCTTCTCCTCCATGACCTCCAGCAGCGCGGACTGCGTTTTACTCGACGTTCGGTTGATCTCGTCCGCCAGCAGCAGATTACACATGACAGCGCCGGGCTTGAAGTGCAAAGCGCCGCTGTCTTTCTCATAGACGGAAAACCCGATAATGTCGGAAGGCACTACGTCAGAGGTGAACTGCACCCGGCGGTAGTCGAGCCCCATCGTTCTGCTGAACGCCAGCGCAAGGGTGGTTTTTCCTACGCCCGGCACATCCTCGAGAAGGATATGCCCACCGGAAAGCATCGCAAGCAGCGTCTGCTCCAAAACCTCTTCTTTTCCGACGATAACCTTGCGTACTTCGCCAAGGATCTGTTCGATTTGCTGATTCATCTGCTTTACCACTCCTTTTCGTATGCTTTCCCGTCCATATTGCAGCCGATATCCCTGCCGCGCGCCAAGGTGAATCGAAACCGCAGCCAGTCTCCATCCTGCAAATAGCAGTCGGACAGCGAGCGGCTCACATATTCCCCGTTGATCTCGAACATCCAGCCCGACCAGGCCGTGAAATCAAAAGCGCTCAGGCTGTTTGTATAATAGCTCGGCGTAAGCGTGATCCCGTCGTCGATGATCGCATCCTCAAGTTCGGGCGGGATCGCGTATCCGTCGGTGATCCCCATTTTGATAATATCACTGAGATAAAAGCCCTTTTCAAGCGACCCGTCGTGCCGGTACCCGATCCCCTTCTCCTCGAGCAGGCCGCAGAACGCCCAGACTGCATTCTGTCCGGCAAGGATATCGACCTCCGTCGGCGGAAGAATATACCCAAGTCCCAGCGTTGTCGCCTCAATGCTGATCTTTGCTTTCCCGATCTTTTCCCCATCGGCGGCAGCTGAGCAGTAAATCGTGTAGCGATAGACCGTATAGCGGTCCTCATAGTCCCAGACTGTGATCGTCAGCTCGTTCGCGCCACTGTTCAGATTCAGTCGGTATCCGGTCTTTTGCTCGTCTTCCCAGAGATCCTCCTGCCAGTTTCCGTTCAGTTCTACCTGAATGTGATCGCCGTAAAGCCGTTTGCCTGCGCCGGTACATGCGCTCACTTGCAGCGTCAGGAGCGTGCTTGCAACGGTCGCCCCGTCCCTCACGTTTGTCTTAATGCGGGGCATCGTTTCGTCCGCATTCTCCGCATCGACGACAATATAGTTATGGTAGGAGATGATATAGCTCTCCGTATAGGAAATGCCATCCACATCCGTTGCTTTCAGGCGAATGAGATTGTTCCCGCGCGCAAGCGTACATCGATAGCTGTGATCCGTTCCGGTAACCGTCACGCCGTTGACGACAACGGTCAGCGCCGCGCGCTGCGTGCCGCCCGTCACTCTTGCACGGAACAGAAAATCAGGGTCGTCCACTTCATGTTCAAACAGATCCGTCTCGATGGACAGCGTATCCGGGAACTCGACCGTGATATGGTACAGCTCCGTTTTCTGCTTGCCGTCCCGGCTTGCCGTGAGCGCGATCTCATTTTCGCCCTCGTGCAGACGCGCCGCGTACCGATTGCTGCCGGATTCCGTCAACGTACCGTTGACCAACACGCGAAGCCCCGCCGGCTCACTGCCGAATGCGGCATACGCCGTAAAACCGATGGATCGCTGCTGTACGGTCACTCCATCCTTCAGATCGGTCGTGATGACCAGCTTCGCCGTTTCCACATAGATCGTATATGTCTTGGAAACGCGAAGCTGTCCGCCGTCTTTGCTGCTGTACAGTACGGAGATTCCGACCTTGTTTTCGCCTTCTTCCAGATACAGGCGGCCGGAAAACTGTCCTTCCGCAACGCCGTTGACGCTCACGCTCAGTCGTTCCACCGAAAGCTCCGGAAACTTATGCGTGATCGTCAGATCGATCTCCCGCGTTGCAACCGTTGCGCCGTTGATGAGATTCGTCGTGAAATACACGATGTCCGTGTTGGATACGTCCTCCCCGGTACCGCCGTGCTCCGGATCGTTCTGCGAGGGCTCCTCCCGCTCGTTCGGATCGCTTTCCGTGCTCTTCTCCGGGCTCTCCGTTTTCTCCGGCTGCGGCGTTTCCTGCGGCTCTTCCGCTCCCTCTGCGGCTGGTGTTTTTTCCC
>HF985468.1:9243-11518 GCA_000432015.1 Clostridium sp. CAG:1024
AGCATATGCGACCGGTTCTGCTCCATGGCAAGCAGCGGGTTCTCAGGCTCGGCCATTGGCGTTCTGAACACCAAAAACGCCGCTGCGGCAAGCGCCAGCGCCACCAGTATGCCGATCAGCGTATTCCGTTTTCTGCCTTTACCAAGCATCGTATCCTTGCTCCAAACCGCCGCTCTAGGCGTGCCGTCTCATCTTGTTATTTGTCTGCGTCCCGCATATCATATAGGGCGTTCTTTCCTGCCAGCAGTCTTTCATATGCTGCGATCGCATTGGCCGCCTGCTCCGTGGCCATTGCATCCGCCTCCGTATCCTCCCTGTCGTGAAGATAGCCGTTTTTCGTTCGAAACGTCTCCAACTCTTCCCGCATTTGCGCCGCCTTATCGCGTTCTTCGAGCGCCGCATATGCGATCAGGGTCTGCGAAACCGTCTCGGAATAGCGCATTTCGCCCGCCGCATACACACGTTCCAAATATGCCCCGGCGGCGCAGATCGCAGGCATTGCCCCGCCGTCTTCACGGCAGGGCGCAAGCGCTGTCAGCGCCATCGCCGTAAGATCCGGATCGGAGGCGTCCCCCGGCATCATGCCGTATCCTCCATCCGGATTCTGTGCGGCAAGCAGTGCCGAACGGAGCGCCGTTTTTACCGTCTCCGTGCCGGAATAGTCTCTGGCCGACAGTGCGATCAACGACCAGATGGTTCCGTTCAGGCCCTGCATCCCGTCTCTTTTCACGTCCTTCAGCTGGGAAACGAGATCAAATCCGCGAAAATCCGCTGCGTCCTCCCCGAGCGCCGCAAGCGCAAGCGTCACGCGGGCGGGATCCGTGGCCTTGACTTTGCTCAGCACGCCGTTCTTTTGCACAAGCGTCCGTTCCAGCCGATCAAGATATGCGTCGTAGTAGCTGTGCGGGACAGGCGTATCGCCCCGGGAAAGCGCGATCACCGCCCACTCCCCGCCGATACTGCCGTAGCCCGCTTCCGGCGTTGCCGCAAGCAGGAGCTCTCCCGCGCTCTTTTCTCTGCAAGCAGCAGTGAACAGCAGCAGAAGCACCAGCAACAGCAGCGGAATACGACGTCGTTTCATTCCCAGTCCTCCCCGTGATCTCAGATCCATTTTGCGTAAAGCCGGATCGACTTCCTGACTTCATCCTCGCCAAAGTACCAAGGTTCCGTCAGCGCCGCATCCTTGTACCAGCCGCAGAACACGCGCCCCGCACGCACCGGGACCGGCAGGTCGTCCTCATCGAGCGTGTCGCCGTGCCGCACGCGGATCGCGGCAATCTTTTCACCGCCGTTCGTTTCGAACC
Organism: Clostridium sp. CAG:1024; assembly: GCA_000432015.1. Taxonomy (GTDB): domain Bacteria; phylum Bacillota; class Clostridia; order Christensenellales; family CAG-138; genus CAG-1024. The sequence continues at coordinate 10,548 of HF985468.1, forward strand.
GCACGGTATGCTTTCCCCGCAGCAGAAGCAGCAACAGCAGCAACAGTGCTCCCACGAACAGCAGCAAGCCCCAAACGGGGATACGCGTTCCGAGGATGGCTGTGCCAAGCGCCGCGGCAGCCGCACCAAACAGATCCGCGAAGAAATCACCGATCGTGACAAATATGTTTTTCGGTGCAGCAGTGCCCTCTGCCCATGCGGCATACAGGGTCATGTTCTCGCGAACGGTCATACTCCGGAAATCCCATTCCGAAGTCAGATCAATATCCGAATACCAGCCCGTCAGACGATAGCCCTCCCGCACCGGATCGTCCGGACGCTTGACCGTGTCTCCGATTTTGACGGTCTGCTCCGGGAGCGCGCTGCCGCCGTTCGTTTCAAACCGAACCGTGCATACGTCGGATACGATCAGCGTCAGATCTTCCGCTCCCGCAGCATAACGTTCCGTGCCGTCGCGCAGCGACACCTTGTAGTTTTCATTCTTCAGCACGGTCGCACCGGCCGCGGCGTCCACCTGAATCTGGAACGTGCCGATGATCTGATCGGCATTCCACGTCAATCCATCCGTGAACGACACAAAGTTCATATAGTAGGCCCGATCGCCGTCCCGAAGCGCAATGTCCCGCGTTTCAATACCGGTGTATACGATGGAGCCGTGCGGTACCGGGTGCAGGAATGCATCGTCATAGCGAATCTCGTCCTGCATTGCGAACATCGTATAGACATCCCCGCTGTCGCCGCGCCGCAGCGTCAGGGTCACCGTCACGATCTCGCCGGGCTGCACATGCACCTCATGCGCGCCGTTGACCGACAGATCAAAGGTAAAACTCCGGCTGTTGTCCTCGCCAAGCGCCGTCGCGCTCACGGCGAATGCCAGCAGCAGCGCAAGCAGCGCCGCTATGATCCTTCGTCTCATTCCCATCCTCGTTTCCCTTTTCGGCCCCGCAGCCCCCTTCTCTTTTGGCTGGCGG
>HF985468.1:11571-23937 GCA_000432015.1 Clostridium sp. CAG:1024
GTGCAGATGCGCCGCTCAGTCGCGAACGTTCGATACGATATACGTTGCATCCTGCACGTCGACCGTCTTGTCGCCGTTAACGTCCGCGCGCAGGAACTTCTCTCTGGAGACAAGCGCAAAGTCGGAATACCGCGCGTTGTACATGTCATAGACGAGCTGCGCGTCGTTCACATCGACCGTCCCCGTGATATTGACATCGCCCGTGTAATCCACCTTGGAAGCCTCCGCCTTTTTGAAGGACAGTTTTTTCAGCACTTCCGCCTTTTCAAGCGTCGTACTCGTAATATCGACCATCGCATATCCCGCGTATTTTTCGGACCAGAAGAACTCCGTGCCCTCATAGACGGGAAGCATGCCTTCGGGCAAGCCCTTCATCACGATCAGCATGACTGCCTTGCCGTCCATCTTGACATATTCGCTGATCTCGATCGTATAGTCCGCGTCCTTCAGCGTCACGACGATATCACCCGTAATATCTTCGCCCTTGATCGAATAACTGCCGTCCTCGTTCAGCTCAGGCGTATAGTCCTTGCCGCCCACGGTCACTTTGTCCACGGTCTTGCCCGGCTCGACCGTGAAGGTGTATTCCGTACCATAGGTCGCCTTCGTCTCGCCGTTCGCGCCCTCGGGCAGCGTGACCCGATAGATGCCGCCGTAATACAATTCGATATCGCCGCTGACCGGTGCGATCTTCCAGCTTCCGTCATCCTCTGTCGCTTCAACCGCCGCGCCGCCGACCGTGATCTTCAGCAGCTTCCACGCCGACGTATCCTTCAATGTGAACGTATAGGCAGCCGCAGTCTTTGCAACGGTATCCGTCTCCTTGACAACGCCGTTCTCATAGACTCTGACCTGATAAATGTTCGAAACGTTCAGTTCCTTTGCAACCGTCACGACGATCTTGCCCGTGACCTTTTCCCCTGCGATGGTGTATTCGCCGTCGGTCTCCGTCACATCGACCGTTTCGCCGTTTACGCTCGCCGTCACGGTATAGGTATAGCGATCGTCACGATTGAGCTTGAAGCTGTAAGCAACGCCGTAGGTTGCTTTCGCGGCGCCGGTCGCATCCGACGCGCCCGCGCCTGCAAAACTGACGTCGAATGTTTTCGCCGCGTACTGGATGGTAACGGTATGATTGTCCGTTACGCCCGCAATCGCGTATACGCCGTCCGCAGCCACAAGCTCCGTCTCACCGTCCATGACCTTTACGACGTCATAGCCCGTCTTTTCGTCTACGGTGAAGGCGGCCGTCTCGCCCTTTTTCACGCTGAGCGCGCTCTTTCCGCCATTGACCGTGCCGCCGGAGAAGTTCACCGTGTAGCTTTGCAGCACCGTGATAACGGCGGTCTTCTTTGCTTCGTCGATCGCAAACGGCTTTGCGTTCTCTCCGATCGCTTCGTCCTGCGTACCGCCCTTTGCGGAAAGGATGGTCACATCGGACTCCCCGCTCGCTTTTGCGGTGAAGCTGAACGTGATCAGCGCGTTCGTATCGCTCACCAGCTTTTTCGGGCCGACGCCCCTGACTGCAAGCTTCCCGTCGGCTGCATTTACAAAGTACAGCGTAGCGCTGTCCCCACCCGTGAATCCCGTATACTCCAGCTTGTCCGCATCGTAGCTGAGTTCAAAGTCAAACGCGCTGTAGCAATCATCCGCATTCGCGGATTTTACAAACAGATCGATCGCCGCCGTTTCTCCAACGCCGATCGTCGCGCCGTCGCTCAGTGCAACGCGAAGTCCCTCGGAAACGACCGGTGGTTCCTCTACGGTCACCGTGCAGACCGCGCTTTTTCCGTCCGCCGTTGCGCGGATCTCGGTCTTTCCGGCTGCGACCGCCGTCACAAGGCCGTCTTCGACCGTTGCGACCGTCTCATTGGAACTGCTCCAGACGATCTCCGCCGACGCGCCTGCGGGGGTAAGCGTCGCATTCAGTTTCTCCGTTTCGCCGACAAGCAGTTTGCTCTCCGTCTTGTCAAGCGTAATGGCGTCAAGCTGGATCTTTGGCGTTACGTCCACAAGAATCGCGGGGCCGAACGATCCGCCGATCGTCTTACCGTTCGCGTCATGGCGGCTGAACCCGCCCACGCTGCGAACCGTCTTTGCGTCCGTCGTAACGGCGACGCCCGTGACGGCAAATTTCGTGTCGCTGAGCGTCTGCACCGTCATGCTCGCCGTATCGGAGGACGTGTAAGTAACGCCGCGCGAAGAACTGGGATACAGTGTCGCTGTCTCGGGATCCGCCTTGATCTCAAAGACCTTTGTCTCACCCTCGGCGACCGTGACCTTCCACGTCTTGTTGCCGTTTGCAAAGGTATGGTTTTTCTCAAGTTTTTCGCCGGCCTCGTTATAGAGGTCGAATCCGAGAAAATGCTCCGCACCGGAATACACCGTGAGCGTTGCAAGGACCAACTCCGTTGCGGCGCCGTCCACAAACCCGTTTGCTACGATCTCAACGGTCGCCACGCCCTCGCCGACGACGGTGATCCGACCGTTCGAGACCGTCGCAACGTCTGTGTTGTTCGAGCGCAGAACGATGGTGTTCGCCGCAGTCTCGTCCGCAGTCAGATTGGCGTTCTCATTCTTCAAAACATAAACCGGCTGAAACGTCTCTCCGACGCCCGCAAAGACGGGGCGGTTTTGATCCGTCGTAGAAGTCGTGTAGCGCGTCGATCCCAAACCGCTGAATGAGCTGATGTACAGTTTTCTTGCATACGCCGTGACCTCCACGCCGCAGCTCAGCGTGCTGCCGTCCGGCAGCGTTGCCGTGATCGTCCCGCTCGCGCCGACCTTTTTGCCATGCGCATTCACGTTCAAAACGCCGTCCGGATCAGAGCTCAAATGCTGTGCGCTCATGAACACGTTCGACCGGTTCTCGATCGTCCATTGATCTGCGGACACCTCCGCAACGACTTCGCCGTTGTTGACCACTGCCAGCTTGTACTCCTGCTTCCAAGGGCAAAGCGACGGGTTATTTGCACGGTAATTATTGATCAGCAGCTTCTCGCCGACCGGCACCCACTCTCCTGCATTGTTCTTCAGGCAGATCTTTGCGTTTGCATATGCGGCTTCATCGCTGCCGACCTGCACCTTCGCGGGAACAACGCTGACCGCGATGTCCGACTTTGTCTCGCTCTGGAGCTTGACAACATCAACGCTGACCGTGTAATCGCCCGCCGCGGCATTCTCGTTCACTGTAAACGTCAGTTGGCAGAGCGTGCCGTTTTCGGTCTCATTCTCCGCAGCGGCATAAGCAATGTTCACTGTCTTGCTGCTCGCGTCCATATACGCGGTGTTTGTGACCGCGCCGGCGAGCAGCAGCTTTTTCGTCGTAATGCCGGTCAGGGTCAGCGCGGCATTGTCATAGGCAATGCGCAGCATCCCGTTTGCAAACCCGGGGTTTTCGGCAAGATCGACATTCAGCGTAAGGCTGTCGCCCGCGTGAACCGCCGCTTCCGGAGACGCGACGGTGATCGTCGCCGTTCCATCCGCCAGGCTGACGGCCGGAAGTACTGTCAGTACCATCAGGAGCGCAAGCACCGCGCTCAAAAACTTTTTCATTGCGTCCTTCCTCCTTTATTGTTCAAACTCGGAGATCATGCCGACCGCATACTGCAAGATCAGCATGGCGTCCGTTGTGTCCGTAACGCCGTCTCCGTTCGTATCGGCGACCTCAGCATCCATGTCCTCCGGCGCTTTTCCGATCGTGAATTGCAGAATATACATCGCATCCGTCGTATCGATCTTGCCGTCGTAGTTTACGTCGCCGAATTTTTTGCCAACCGCCACCCGGCAAACGGCAGTCTTGCTTCCGTCGTCGGTCGTGACTGTGATCGTCGCCACGCCGTTCGCCTTTGCGGTCAGATTGCCGAGATGATCCACATGGACGATTGAAAGATCGCTGCTCTTCCACTGACAGGACTTCTGACTCGCATTCTCGGGGAACACGGTCTGATTCAGTTTCAGGGTGTCGCCGACGCGCAGTTCCGTGAGCTTCCGGTCAAGCGTAACGCTCTCTACCGACACGCTTTCACGAACCGTGACATGGCAGGTCGCAGAAAAGCTGTTGCCCGCAGCATCCGTGACCGTGCAGGTGATATCCGTTTCTCCGCCCTGGAAGGTCTTGACCACGCCAATGTCGGAAACATGCGCGACCTCTTCATTGCTGCTCGTCCATTGATACGTCAGTCCGGCCGCGTTCTCAGGCGTGACCGTCGCGATCAGTTTCAGCGGTTCTGCAGGCGCCAGTTCGCAAGACGTCCGATCAAGCGTAACGCCTGTGAGCGGCTCAAGGCTCTCCACCACATGCACGATCGCCGTCGCGGGCGCGTAACGCGCATCGGACGTTCCGAGATTCTGATCCAATCCCATCAGCATGTAGTCTCCGGGCGTCACCTTGCTCTGCTCGAATGTGTAGCGCACGACGCCGGATGCATCGGTCGTACCGATCCAATCGATCTCCTCCGTGCCAGTCGCGTCATACAGTTTTACATCCACATTTTCCAGCGGCTTGCTCTCATAGGAAGAGCCATCCTCGCAGGCAATGGTCTCCGTTTTCAGAACAGAAAACTCGACGCTTGTGCCCGCCTGCACATAATACTCGTCGCGGTCGAAGAATCCGAACGCGCCGCCGTCATTCCAAAAGCTCCAGTCCGTAAACATCGCGACGTCGACCGTCATGCCGTCCTCAAGAAGAATGTAATCGGCGGTCGAGCCCCAACCGGCTGCCTGCAGGGGATACTGGTGATTGATGTAATACATGAGGTTCTCATCATGTCCCCAGAACTGCTGCATATACATCGAACAGCTGGAGCCCGTAATATTCAGGGCTTTCATGCCGCCGGTAATGTCGTTTCCGTTGCAATCCATGACAGCATCCGGCGTTTGATTCAACAGATCGCTCGATCCGTTCATGCACTCGCTGTCGTCCAGCCCGAGGCAGTATTTCTCAAGCATATAAATGTAGAGATGCAGTACTGTCGGCTGCTGGATCACTTCATCGCCGATATAGCCGCCGCCCTCTTCAAACGACGCCGCCTCATATCGGTAGAAATCGCTGAGTCCGTACGACCCGAGATCAAAGTACGGAACCGTAACCTTCACATGGGTGAGCACGGTCTCTCCATCTGCTCCCAGTACCGGCACGCCGTCGTTCGACAATGTAAAATACACGGTCTTTGACGACGGCTGTGTTTCCTCTGCCAGCGCTGCCGACGGGATCAGCAGCAACAGCACGAGCAGAAACGCGATCCATCTTCTTTTCATCATTTAACCCCCTTCAGCTTTGTTTCTATCATAGAAAGGATCATTTTGAGATCCAGTTCATCTACAACGCCGTCCCCGTTGACGTCCGCCGCAAGCAGCTTGTCCGGTTCCAGTCCGCCGGCACTGTACCGTCCCGCAAGAATGTCCATCAGAAGCTGGGCATCGTTGATATCCACCGTACCGGAAGCGTTGACGTCGCCAACGAGCCGATCGCTTCCGGACAGCACGAGAATGCCCTGTTTTTCCGGTTGCTCTTCAGTCGCGGCCGTCTGCTCCGGGTCGCCTGCCTCTGCCGGTTCTTCTTCCGGGAATACTGCGCCGACCCCCTCCGCATCCTGCTGCGGATCGACGCTCGGCTCCGGCGCGGCCGTTTGTTCCGGATAAACCGTCTCCTCCGGATCCTGCGGCTCTCCTCCGTCTTCCTCTGCCGGTACTTCTACTGCCTCCGCATTGGGCGGGCAATCGTCGATTCCCGCGTCCTCCGTCTCCGAAGGATCCGCCGAAAGCTCCGAAAGATCGGAGACAAAGAACAGGAACGGTTCTTTCGATCGTGTCTCGCGGAAGATCATATTCCCCGGGAAAGCACCGCAATTGTTTTCGTTCGCAGGGTCAAACACAACAAACGAGCCGTCTCTCTCATACCCCGTGAGCAGAAGGTAATGCCCTTCGCTCGCAAAATGTCCTTCTCCGATATGCACGACGACCGGGAGACCGCGATCCAAAGACTTCTTGACCGTCTCCGCGTCCGTATCCGTCCAGCAGGCAGGCAGACCGTTTTGTCTTGCGAACCGTGACAACACGCGATGCGTCAGCCCGTCGCCCGTATACCATCCTTCCTTTGCCGCCAGATAGAACAGGCTGTAAGGATCCTGCTCCGTATTCCCTGTCAGCATGGCGATGACCATCGCGATGCAGACCGCACCGCAGCCGGAGGTCGCAACGGATTTCTTCTCTCCGTTGACCAAACAGACCGTCTCTGGGTAATCCGCCTGCCAAAGGCGCATGGTGGTCAAGCCGGTTCCCTCTCCGCGCCATCCAATCGTTTCGTCATAGGGGCGCAGAAGGACGCCATCCGGCACGGGCGTTTCCTCCGCCTCCGCACCTCCGGGCGTCTCCCCGGCTGCCGGGGTTTCTTCCGGGAAAGGCGCAGGCGTAACGGTTATTTCCTCCGTATAAACCGGCACGATCGCCGGGCCTTCGTCCCCCTCCGTTTCGCACACGGCGAATGCGCCGTTCGTTCCGGAAAAAGCCATCGTGCAGACGAGCACGCAGCATACCCTTCGCATGAAACCGCGCTTCATCTCTCCCTCGCCTCCTTTGCTCGATCGTTCGGGCATTGCGGCATCTGCCATGCCGCGTCGGCGTCAGGCGCTTCCGCAGCCGTGCGGCTCAGAGACCCGTCGTACGGGACCAGCCACTCCCACCCGCTGGTCGCCCCCGCAGACGCTTTGCGTTTCGCGTCGCTCATGCCGAAATGCGCAACAGGAGAATAGTCGTCCCCGGACTCTGCCGAGTACAGGTCGAGCGACAGGTCGGCATGATACCACTGCTGCTCCAACCGCAGCAGGATCCATGCGTTTTCGTCCGCCGCGTCCTGCAAAGACGCTTCTCCGCCGTCTGCAGCCATGGGCCGGACAAACTCGCCTTCGATCCCCGCTTGCAGCAGCAAATACAGATACGCCGCATTCACGACCTGCTTTTCTGTGATCCCCGCCAGCAGGGCATACAGCGCGCTCGGATAAAACGAGATTCTGGGGCTGTCATCCCGTGGCACTACGCCGGGTGCAGGGCAGATGGTATTCTCTGCAAGGTAGCCGTACAGCCGCGCCGCGGTCTCTCCTTCGGTTTGGTAAAGGTTCACTCGGACGATTCCCTCGACCGTCTCATGCCATTGCCGGATCAAAGCAAGATGATCCTCCTCCGGCAGTGCATAGATCAGATCCACTTGCCCATCCTCTTGCCTGTACTCCAGGTCGGCAAGGACATGCAGCGGGTTCAGCAGCGCATAGACTGCGGCGACTCTTTCAAACGCTTCGTTCTGAACGCCATAGCCCGCGCAAAAGTTCGCGCCCTGCTCCACCGCTTCACAGATCGCGCTGTAGAGCCGACGTTCCGGCTCTGTCATCAGGCTTTCCCAGCGCTCCGTCAACACGATCTCGCGGTATTCCCATTCACCCGGCGATACGAATCCGCCCGACCTCACGCTTTGCCCGTTCTGTACCTCTCCGCGCATACCGTCGTTAAAGACGCTTTCCCCTTCCTTCACGTCGTCGTTTGCGACCCACTTGATCTTCGTTCCCACAACGCCGAACAGTCCGTCGCCGTTCGTCGAAAAGGCAAATGGGCCTACATAATCCACGCCGTGGTCGCCCATGTAAACTGCGGACGCCCCATCCGCACGTGCAACGCCGATCTTCGTATATGCGCTCGCATTGAAGTCCGGAACGGGGATCTTCCACACGCAGGGATAATCGGCGCTCTGTTCCGCCCGCTCACCCGACACAGGATCCACGATCGTGATCCGATACAGCTTCAGCACACGCTTGCTTCCGATCAAAGCGGAAAACGTTTGATAATCCTCTGACGACCTTTCGGCGATGACCTCCACGCGAATGCCCATATCCCACGGAAGTCCGCTCACCGTGATCCCGGTCGCCGCATCCTTGTGCATCGCGTCCGCTGCCGCGCGGCGGTACTGTTCGAGCAGCGCATCCGTCTCCGTGAACAGCGCGCGTTCCTCCTCCGAAAACCCTTGGAGAATCTGCTCGGCTTCCTTTGCGTGACGTACAACGCTTCCCGCATTGTCCGCATTCACCGCGCCGGGCGTGGCCGCTGCGGCTCGGATCGCAGCGATCGCACGTTTCAGTTCTTCTGCACGCGCTTCCAATGCCGCATACTGTTCTTCAAGCTCCTTCAGCCTTGCTTCGGCGGCGAGGAGCTTTTCATAGTTTTTGACCTCTTGTTTCGCAGCGTCCGTCAGTCGGTCGTAGGCCGACCGTGCGCGCACAATGGCATTTTTGCGATCGAGCGTGACCGTACCGATCGCCTCGATGCGCTCCTCCGCAAGCCGTGCGCTCGCTCCGATCTGTTCGAGAAGCCGCGCATACGCTTCTTCGGCGGCTTCCAATACGGCAAGATTCGTCACGAACGGTTTCACGTCCTTGGGCAGCTTGTCGTAAGCGTCACGCGCGCTGTCGATCAGTGCGCCGCTCGTCTCGGTGACCGTACCGATGGACGCGATCCGCTCCATGACCTCAGCGGCGCGTTCGCTCGACTGTCTGATCAGCGATGCATAGATCCTCTGTTTTTCCAGCAGCTCCGGATAACGCGTTACAAATGTTTTCCCCTTCTCCGACAGCGCTTCGTACAAACGGAATGCGTTCTCAAGCGCCGCGGCGCTTTCCCCGGTGATCGTGCCCAGGTTTGCGATCAGCCGGTCGACCCGCGCGGCGTTCTGCCGCTCCGCCTGCAAGAGCAGCGCATATGTCTCTTCCGCCTCCGTCAGGCGGTCAAGATTTGTTACAAGCTCTTTCAACCTCTCGCTGAGCTCGTCATACAGTCCGCGCGCTTCCTCGATCCGATCCCCGCTGTCAGCCGTCACCACACCGATCGCATCGATCTTTTCCTGCGTCTGTTTCAGCGCGTACATGTCTGCGTGCGAAAGCACGATGATCTCCACCGTTGTCTGCGGGCGGTCAAGCGTTTCCGCATCATTGTTGTAGCAGTAATAATTGAAGTACAGCGTAATGTCGGTATCCTGTACGCTGAGCGGTTCTTCCGAATACGAAACAGCCGATGTTACATCGCGCGTGCAGCCGTTTGCAAGGTGCTCCGCTACGCGAAGGCCTTCCGCTTCAAAGCATTCTCCTTCTTCATACAGGGTCTTTACGGGCTGCGCGAGCACTTCGAGCGAAACGACGCGGCTTCCGAGCGCCATCATGTAGCCCGAATCGTTTTTGAAATACAGCGTACCGTATTCATCCACAATGGGACTGCAAAGCGCATACTGCCGCTGTGCGCCGCGCGGTGTAAACAGGACTTCCGCCCGTGTGATCGGCTTGCCGTCATAGATCGACAGCGCTTCCTTTTGCCCCGGCGCGTCCCGGATTACGCACAGGTTGCCTGGCGACATGTTTTCTAGAAAATAAACATAAACAAGCCCCGTCTTTTCATAGGCCTTGGTGAGAAGTCCGCTCGTTTGCGGATATCCCTTTGTCGGGCAGCGGTACGCGATCGAAAAGCTCTTCAGGTCAATGACCGTGATGCTGTGCCCGCCATAGGGCTCAAACTGTGCCGCGCCCGACACGCCGACATAGGCGCGCCCGTTGTATACGACCGGCGTTGAGGTGCTCATGCCCTCGATCGCCTGTCCTCCGCGCAGATCGAGCGTTTTCAGTGAACTGCGGTCAAAGTATCCATCTTCCGATACGGCAACGGAAAAGAACTTTCCGCCCTTGGACGTAAAGTAATACCGCTGCGTTGCCGCATCGTAACAAATGGTGCTTCGGATGTCCGCTCCGAGATGGTCCAGGCAGTCGATAATACGGCCGCTTACCGGGTCGATCGACAAAAGCGCCGCCGTATCCGCGCTGTATCCACTCTGTCCGTCATCCGTTCCCACGATCAAAAAACGGTCGCGTACGCAAGCGCCCGCCCAATAGAACCCGCCGTTTGCAGTATAGACCCAGGATGCGAGCTTCTCCTCGTCCGTTCTTGCGGGGTCCTCGTCTGTTACGGAGATACAGACCCAATTCGCCGTCTCGGTCTCCCCGCGCCAGAAGCCAGTATAGATATAGCCGTTTCGATAGGTGATCGGCGCATTCGGCTGACCGCCGAGCGCATCCTTGTAGATCCAGATCGATTCCAGCGTCGCCGCATTGAACGCCTGGATGACACCGTCCGCAAGTGCGACGAACAGCATCCCCTTCGCATAGGTCGGCGGCGTGATGTTGAACGCCGACTTCTTGACCATCGTGCCGGTCTGCTCGACCTCGCCCGTTGTTGTATTGATCTTAAAGATGTACTGTTTTGCTGTGCAGATGAGATACCCGTCAACGAGGATCGGCGAGCTGACGGCGTCCGCGCCATAGCTGATACCGGCCTGATTTGCCCAATACAGAACGGCGTCCGCGGCGGACACGGGCGTGCGCTGTTCCGTTACGGCGTTGTTATCTTCATTCCCGCGAAAATCGTTCCACTCGGAGGGAATCTCCTCCCGCAGGGTTTCGTTCTTTTCGGCCGTTTTAAGCGAAACGTTCAGCCGCATTGCCGGCATATCCGCATCAAACGTTCCGCTCTCGGCTACGAACCCGTATTTTGACGCCGTATAACAATACGAATCGCCACGCAGCAGATGAAAGCTGCCGTCCGGCTCCGGGTACACGGTCCCGTTCGCGCCCGTCAGCGCAAAAATCAGATCCTCCGGCTCAAAATGTGTCGTAAGGATCGTCTCCGCAAGTTTTGTCACGCGGAGTTCATACCGCGTTTCCAACCGCGTTCCCATATCCGATTCGCGCACGACCGTCAGCTCATGCAGTACATCGGGTTCTGCCGCGACCGTGCAGGAGACAACGCCCGTTTCGTCTGCGGCGAGCTTCTCACCGTCCAGCAGGATCGTTTCCGAGGCAAGCGTCGCCTTCGCACGGAACGTTACCGTTTCCGTGCTGGACGGAACGGCCGCCGCATATACAAACCAACGCCCGTCAAACGCTGGCGTAAAACGCGCGTCAAAGCTCCCGCTCAAGCCGGAAAGGGTCTCCAGCGTCGGAAGCACTCTTGTTTTGATCTCGTAACGCTGAACGGCGAGCTCCCCGTCGAGGTTCGCCTGCGCCGTCAGCACCAACGTGTTTCCGTTTACATAAGCGCGCTGCGCCGTGACAAAGCCCGCCAGCATCTGCGCGCGGCCTGGTCTGACCGCACCGGTCTTTTCCGTCGGCGATGCGTTCAGCGGCATATAGCTGTACCGGGCTGTCACACTTTCCTTGAGCGTGGTATGCAAATAGACCGTAGCGCTCGTATCGTAGACCGTCAGCGTATAACGGAATACGCGAACGCCGTCTCTGATCTCCGTGTTTTCATATTCCAGCGCATAGTCCGCGCTTTCCGCGCTCTGCTTCTCCGTAAAATGAAAGGCGGAGATAAGCATATTCGGGAGAACGCGCACCATAATGAACGGAAGCTGCACACCATCCGCCAGCCGATAGTCCTCCAGCAGCTTGGCCGCATATCTGTGCTCCGTTTCCGTATCCGTCAGCGCGGCGTCCCCTTCGGCCTCCCAGCGCACATGCAGACGCAGCCGTTCGCCGCCGATCGTCGCGATCAGAACGTCGGGAAGTCCTTCCGGCTCCGTTCCGTAAGGCGTTGTAAAGCTCGTCGGCGTTCCCTCAGGAAGCTCGACCGCGGTGATGACCGGAAGTGTTTCCTCCGAATAAACATGCACCGAGATACGGTCGATCCTTGCGGATTCCGTCAGCTTGCATCCCTTCGGCACTTCCGGAACGGGCAGAAAGCTATAGACGCCCTCCGTCTGCCTGTCGAATCCGTCCTCCGCTTGCCACGCGGTTTTGCATCGCACCGTCAGGCCGCCGGCAGTCAGCAACAGATGGGATGGAAGTCCGGCAGGCGTATTGCCAAGCAGCAGGCTGTACCCGGTCTTTGTCCCGGGCTCCAGCAAGAGCGACTCCGCCTCGATCTCTTTGGCGCCGCGCTCGAATGAAAGCGTCGGATAGCCCGCATGATATGACGTGTCGAAATTGATTTGAAAGGGAGCGTCCGTATACGCAAGCCGCAGCGCTGTCGCGTCCAGTTCAACGCCATGTTTTGCGTACGCGGCGCTGCCCGTGAGATACCGACAGTTTTTCACGCCCGAGCCGCTTCCGACGATGGGGCCGAGGTTTGCGCCTTTGCCGAAAACCGTTCCGGCATGATAGCAGGTGTCCGCGGCAATGCAAACGCCTGCCACGCCCCCGACATTCTCATTTCCGATGACGTCGCCCAAGTTGTAGCTACAGCGGACCGTCGAGCTCTGCGTCCCGCCCAGCACGCCGCCGACGGCATGATTCCCGCGCACGGCGCCCGTATTCAAACACTGCTCGACCTTGCCGGCGC
>HF985469.1 GCA_000432015.1 Clostridium sp. CAG:1024
TTTCTAGAAAGAAAAGGAAGGGCGTCAGTTCCCGGCCGCGGTCTCGGTCTGATATGCCTTCCACTGTTTGGCAAAAGCGAACGTGCCGATAATCGCCAACACACCTGCGACCAAAACGAGCCAACCGCCGATCATGCCGGTCGTGATGAGCATGAAGATCACGTTATACAGTCCGTAGCAGGTGAGCGCGATCGCGCAAACGCGGCTGCGTGCGAGATGAACGGCAAGCCCGAGCCCGAGCAGGACCGCGACATCGATCAGCGCCCATGCGCCGGCGCCGGAGATAAAGGACGAGCCGAACGTGACCACCGCACTGACGTAACACAGAACAGCGGCGCCGATGACCGTCCCCTTCTGGGAAAAGCACTGCTTGAAAAAGTCCTTTTTCGTCAGTCCGACGGGTCGTGTGGGCGTGGATTGTACCGGGGCGGCCGGCGCAGCCGGCGCGGCGGGTGCGGCTTTCGCCTCGAGCGGTTCATTGCAGTAAGGGCATTGCGTCGCGGTATCTGCGACCTGTTTGCCGCAATTTGTACAGAACATTTCAGGTTCCCTCCCACAGCATGTTTTTTTCAGGATAACAGGTTTCGGCCCTGCGGTCAACCGCCGCTTCTTGCAGATCCGCCGCCGCTGCGATACAATGGAGCCGTCGGGAACGCCGTTTCCCGATACAGTTTTTCATCTTCAAAGGAGGACGTCCGAATGCAGCAGCCGTCCGATATGGCAGATCGCGCCGCACCGGCCGCGCCGGTACAGTCCGCGCCTTGGTTTGTCTATATTCTGCGCTGTGCGGACGACACGCTCTATACGGGCATTACAACGGATGTGGAACGCCGCCTTGCCGCGCACAACGCGGGACGCGGCGCAAAGTACACAAGAAGCCGCCGCCCCGTTGCGGCGATCTACACGGAGCAGTGCGCCGGACACGCCGAAGCGCTGCGCCGCGAACGCTTTATCAAGCGCCTATCCCGCAGGGAAAAGGAATGGTTGGCACGGCTTTGACTGCGGCGCATTCGTCCTTTCTTTTCTTTTTCTTCGTCCTCCCTTTTCTTTCTAGAAAGA
>HF985470.1:0-25258 GCA_000432015.1 Clostridium sp. CAG:1024
GGCGGTACAGCTCCGTCATGAACGCCTGGCAGAACCGCATGATCTCCGCGTCGCTTCTGCCGCGGGGGTTAAAGTCGCTGCCGCCCTTGCCGCCGCCGATGGGGAGGCTGGTCAGGCTGTTTTTGAACGTCTGCTCAAAGCCCAGGAACTTCATGACCGACAGGTTCACCGACGGATGGAAGCGCAGACCGCCCTTGTACGGCCCGATCGCGCTGTTAAACTGCACGCGGTAGCCGCGGTTGACCTGCGCCTTGCCCGCGTCGTCCGTCCACACCACGCGGAACTCGATCACGCGTTCCGGCTCCACCATGCGCTCCAGCAGCGCCTGCGCCTCGTATTCCGGGTGCTTTTCCACCACCGGCGCCAGCGAGCTCAGCACCTCTTCCACCGTTTGCAGAAACTCTTTCTCGTTCCCGTTCTTCTCCCGGACCTCTTTCAGTACCCGTTCGATGTATGCGTTCATTGCGCTTCTCCTCTCAAGAACAGTTTTTGTTTATTTTTCGAGCGACGCCATATATCGCCCGATGCGTTTGAGACCTTCGCGGATGTTATCTTCCGACGTTGCAAACGACAGCCGGACATAGCAGTTGCTGCGCTGGCCGAAAGCATCGCCCGGCACGACGATGACACGCTCTTTTTCGAGCAGATCCAGCGCAAATTCGTTCGCGCTCATGCCGGTGGAGGAAATGTTGACGAGCGCATAGAACGCGCCCTGCGGTGCAAAGCAGTCAAGCCCCGCGATCTTGGAAAAACCGTCCACGATGATCTCACGGCGACGCTGATATGCGCGCTGCATCTCGTGCAGCGGCTCCTGCGTGCCTTCGAGTGCGGCGATTGCACCGTACTGCGCGGCGGAATTGACGCAGGCTGCGACGTTCTCTTGCAGCTTGACCATGTTTTTGATGATCTCGGAGGGGCCCAGCGCCATGCCGACGCGCCAGCCGGTCATGGCATAGGTCTTGGAGAAGCTGTTCACGATGATGGTGCGCTCCTTCATGCCCGGAAGGGTCGCGATGCTGTTTGCAACGTTTCCCTCATAGAGCAGGTTGGCGTACACTTCGTCGCTGATGACATATAGATCGTGACGGATCGCGACTTCTGCAAGCTTTTTCAGCGTATCGAGATCCGCAATGCCGCCGGTCGGGTTGGCAGGCGAATTGATGATAAATGCTTTTGTGCGGTCGGTGATCGCCGCTTCAAGGGCAGCCTGGTCAAACTGGAAGCTCGTGCTTGCATCTACGGGCACGAAAACGGGGTTTGCGTGGCAGATGAGCGCCTGCCGCGAATAGTTTGTCCAGCAGGGGTCGCTCAAAATAATCTCGTCGCCCGGATCGAGGATCGTCAGCATGGTCAGCATGAGCGCTTCCATGCCGCCCGCGGTCACGATGATCTCGGTTTCCGGGTCATAGCGGAGGCCGTGGGAGCGCGCCACGGAATCGGAAATAGCTTTGCGCAGCGGCAGAATGCCGGCGTTGGGCGTGTAGTGATGCTCGCCGCGGCGTAGCGCGTCAACGGCGGCCTCAACGATGTGCGGCGGCGTAGAAAAATCCGGTTCGCCGACAGTGAAGCTGATGACGTCCGACATGCCGAGCGCCCGGTTGAACATTTGACGGATCGGGGAGTTTGTGACGGTTTTTGCAACGTTTGATAGTGCTTTCATGGAAAATCCTTTCTGTGGCATCAGAGTATTGGATATCTGCGGCAAAGCGCAGAATCAATCAGGGAGCGGGGAAGGGGTGAATTTGTTTTCCTGCAGGGCGAGCAGCGTGTGGCTCTTTGAAACGCCCTTGCTTTTTTTCAGCCGGAGCAGCTTTTCTTCAAACGCTTCAATGTCCGCGGCGCAAATCTTGAGCAGATAATCGTACTCGCCGGTAACGGCATAGCATTCGAGCACATCGGGATCGGCCTGCACATAGCGCGTCAGCCCGTCCGCGTCCCCGACGCGATCTAGCACAACGAGAACAAAGGCGGTGATCGGCTTACCGACCTGCTTGGGGTCGGTCAGGATGGTCGCACGGCGGATGATGCCGGTCGCCTTCAGCTTTGAGATCCGCTTATTGATTGCGGGGACGGAAAGATTGACCTTTGAAGTCAATTCCGTGGCTGTAACGCTTGCGTTTTTGGAAAGAATTTGAAGCAGCGCAATATCGGTTTTGTCCATCGTGGGATCCTCCGTACAGAAAGTCTATCATGAATGACGTTTGAATCGCTGTTTCGATTCAGATTATATGGAAAGGCTTTAGAATTTTCAATTGTTTCACATGAAATCGAGCACAACTAAAGATAGAAACGATTTCGACAAAAGACTGCTCGAATTGCATGCCGGATTACGGAAGGCGGGTGAAAAAATTGCTTGTCCTGCGCTATAATGGTAATTGGTTGCAGCACGGCTGAACGGAAATCAATGCTGCGGCGCGGAGGAAACATGCAGCGGTCGCAGCAGATTTTTTCAAAACGGTGGCGCGTTTGCCTCATCGCGCTCTTATGCTGCTTTCTTTGGGGCAGCGCCTTTCCCTCGGTCAAGATCGGCTATGCGCTGTTTCGGATCGACGCGGCGGATACGGCTTCCCAACTGCTGTTTGCGGGCGTTCGGTTTTCGCTCGCGGGTCTGCTTGCGATTCTGTTCGCCTGTATCGGAGAGAAACGGTTCGTATGGCCCAAGCGAAGCGCCTGGGGCATGGTCCTCGTGCTTTGCCTGTTTCAGACAGTGCTGCAATATTTCTTCTTTTATATTGGCATGGCGCATACGAGCGGCGTCAAAGGCTCGATCATTACGGCTTCCAATACCTTTTTTGCGATCCTGATCTCCAGCCTGCTGCTGCATCAGGAAGCGCTCACAGGCAGAAAGATCCTAGGCTGCATTGCCGGCTTTGCAGGCGTTGTCGTCATCAATCTGACCGGCAGCGGCTTGGGCGGCGGCGTGACCCTGCTCGGAGAGGGCTTCATACTGCTTGCGGCCGCATCCTATGCCGCGTCGTCCTCGCTCGTGAAGCAGTTTTCCGCGCGAGAGAACCCTGTTGTTCTGAGCGGGTATCAATTCCTGATCGGCGGCGCGGTGCTTGCGCTTGCGGGAGCCGCGGCAGGCGGGACGCTGCGGCCGGTTTCTCCGGCGGCATGGGCGCTCATGCTGTATATGGCGTTGATCTCCTCGGTCGCATATTCGCTTTGGAGCATGCTGCTCAAATACAACCCCGTTTCCACCATCACGATCTACGGTTTCAGCAACCCGGTTTTCGGCGTACTTCTGTCCATGCTGCTGCTGAAGGAGGGAGATCAGGTTTCGCCTCTGCGCTGCATCACGGCGCTTTTGCTGGTATGCGCCGGTATCTGCATCGTGAATCGAAAGGAGACCCGCCGGCGATAGCGGGCGCGGGAAGCTCGGCGTCAGCAGGTCATGCCGCCGTCGACGGCAAGATCCGCTCCCGTAATGAACGCAGCGTCGCGAGCTGCAAGAAAGACGATCGCAGCGGCGACCTCTTCCGCCGTGCCGAGACGGCCCATCGGCTGCCTGCCGATGAAGCGCCGTCTTGCGTCCTCAGGGTCGTCAAACGCCTGTAAACGTTCCGCGAGCGAGGGTGTGTCGGTCGTGCCGGGACTTACGCTGTTGACGCGAATGCCGCTGCGCATGAGGTCTGCGGCCATTGCCCGTGTCAGAGCGAGGATCGCGCCCTTTGATGCGGTATAGGCCGCGCGATCCACAACGCCGCGGTGCGCGACGGAGGAAGCGACATTCACGATCACGCCGCCGCGTTCCCGCATATGCGGCAGAACGAGACGCGACATCAGATACACGCTGCGGACATTGACTGCCATCGTGCGATCCCATGCGGCGGGATCCAGCGTTTCGACCGTTCCGGGCAGAACGATCCCTGCATTGTTGACCAGAACGTCCACAGAACCGAACGCGCGGCAGACTTCGGAAACGATGCGCTCCGCGCTTTTTTCGTCAGACACGTCGCCCGCTGCGGACATGGCGATCCCGCCTGCATTCCGAATGCGGCGCACGGTCTCCTCCGCGTGGCGCTCGGTGAAGGAGTTTACGGCAACGCGCGCGTGAAGCGCGGCAAAACGCAAAGCAGCGGCCTGCCCAATGCCCGCGCCCGCGCCGGTGATGAGAACGGTCTGTCCCGCAAAATCCGACATTTCAAAATCCTCCTGTTACGATTCAGCCGACAAGCAAACGAACGAGCGCATAGAATACGGAGGGGCAGAGCAGACAGCCGAAGCCCGTGTAAAACGCCGTGGACAGCACGCCATAGGGGACGAGCGATTCATCCGTTGCGGCAAGACCCGCGATGGTGCCGCTTTTTGTTCCCATGAGCCCGCCGAATACGACGGCGGCCTTCGGGCAGTCCAAGCCGATCGCCTTTGCCAGCAGCGGCGCGGCGATGATGATCACAACGGTCTTGACAAGCCCCGCCGCAACGGAGATCGCAATGGCAACGGAGCTTGCGCCGAGCGCCGCGCCCGTAACGGGGCCGACGACAAAGGTCATTGCGCCCGCACCGATGGTCGTAATGCTCACTGCATCGCGAAAGCCGAACAAATAGGCCATGGCAGCGCCGGAAACGAAAGAGACCACAAGCCCCGCCGCCAGAGAGAGCAGACAGATGGGCGCGTACTTTTTGAACAGGGAAATATCTACGCCTGCGACCAGCGAGACGATGGCAAACTCTTGAAACATCGTGCCGCCGAAAAACGCAAGCCCGGAAAAGGCAGGAAGATCGGCCAGCCCCTTCTTGCCGCCGGTGATCCATCCGCCGAGAAACGAGAGCAAAAGACCGATGAACATTGCGATCGCGGACCACTGAAGCTTCTCGTGCAGGACGCGTTTTGTCAGCCAGTTGGAAAACAGTGCGAGCAGCGACACAAAGACAAAGCCGGTCAACAGTCCGTACTGATCGAGCAATCCGGTGAGCGTCGTCAGGAAATCAGTCATGGCGCAGCTCCGAATCCGCCGCGGAGGCTGAAGCCTTTTTGCGGCCGCAAAACACGGGAACCAGCAGGAATCCGAGCATCACGGGCAGCACGCCCGCAAAGACTGCGACAAGGCCGCCGTCCAGCGCGTGGATGATGTCCTGCGACGCGGACATGGAAACGACGATGGGCAAAAACATTCCTTGCCAGAAACGAATGCCGGCGACAGTCTTTTCTTTCATCTTGTCCAGCGGACGGACGGCGTTGACAATCAGCAGAAAGAGCGAGGCAAAGCCGACGCCGCCGATATTGGTTCCGAGACCGGTGAGTTGGCCGAGCAGAATGCCCAGCAGATTCCCGGCGAGCAGACATGCGCCGATCAGAGCGCTTCCGTAAAGTACCATGTTGTTTCTGTTTCTCCCTCAGTGTTCCAATGTCAAATTGCCCTCGGGCAGATCGAGGATCGTGCGGATATGGATGCGCGCGCGTTTTTTCATGTCGGCAATGTTTGCACGCTCCTGCGTCGTGTGCGCGCCCTCGGCAAGCACGCCGGTCGCGCAGATCGCGGGAACGCCCGCAAGGACGGCGTAGGAAGCGTCTGAGCCGCCGCCGCTGTGGATGGGGTTCCAGGCGGGGTAGCCAAGAGACACCGTCGCCCTGTTAAAACAGGCAAAGAGCGCGTCGCTTGCGGGAGAGGGCGACATGGGGATCGCGTTTCCCGTGATGTGAACGCTCGCGCTTGTGCCGGGTGCATCCTCGCGTGCGGCGGTTTCTTCGAGCGTGCGCTTCAGCCAATCGATATCCTTCTTGTCGCGAATGCGGCAGTTCACTTTGAACGTGCATTCCGCGGGCACGCTCGTGAACACGCTGCCGCCGCGGATCTCGCCGCAGCTGAACGTGCGGTTCTCATAATCGGAAAGCCGCTCAAGGTACAGAATCTTTTCCGCGGCCGCGCGGATGGCGCTCGCGGGCTGCGCGTGCAGATTCCCGACGTGTCCGGCCGTGCCGCGCACGGTAAAGACAGCGCCGACGCTTGCTTTTCTCGAGGTGACGATGCTGTCCGCCCTGCCGGTCTCGCAATTCAGCAGCGCAGCGCTGCCGGAAAGCTCTGCCGGAAGAAAGTTCTCCTCGTCGGGCCGTCCGCCCTCTTCGTTGCCCACCAGGATCAGCTTGACCGGGTGTTTTCGGTATCCTGCGCATTTGAGTGCGAACAGCGTGTACAGTGCCATGACCGCGCCGCCTTTGCAGTCGCCGGAACCGGGGCCATACATCCAGCCGTCGTCTATGCGCGCTGCCGGACTGCCGAACGCGCCGATCTCATGAACGGTATCCAAGTGCGCCATGAGGGCGATCCCGTCCGTATAGGCAAATAGGGGCTCCATTGTAACGATGAGACCGTCGCCCGTGGAGGCGCAGGGGATGCGGCGCACGGAGAGGCCGAGCGATTCGGCTTTTTGTGCGAACAGATCCACGGCGCGGTCGACAGCTTCCTTGTTCCAAAAGGGACTTTCGACTTCGATCAGCGATTTCCAAAAATCGACGGCTTCATCAAAATGCTGCTCCAAACAGGAAAAAGCGGCGGGTTCCAATTCTTTCATGCGTTGTTTTCCTTTCCTGTGCGAGAAAGAGGTGCGGCTTCGAGACCACGATGCGATGCTGCAATTGCGGGCATTATTGTGATATACCACATTATGAAACACTGTATTGCATTTCAAAACTATAGTTTGAGTATATCGTGCTTTTGCGTGCAGGTCAAGCAAAATGGAACGATTCGTCAGCACGCTGCCTTTCGGCACATCGGACGCCGCATAAGAATGGACTTGCAATTTGACGTGCAAACGTTTACTATATAAGTGGGAAGAAATGAGTCTTTGAAATGGGTTTGGTGAAACAATGGAAATTGACAGAGGGGGGAACGTACCGGACACGGGCGTTCAGTCGATCAATCGTGCATTTCAGATCCTGGAAGCACTCGTAGAGCACCCGCACGGGCTTACGATCGCGGAGCTTGTCGAGAACCTGCGGCTCAACAAGAGCACGATCCATCGAATCTTGCAAACGCTGCTTGCGTGGGGATATGTATCCAAGGACGAACGGACAAAGTGTTACCGGCTCGGCATGCAGGTCATGGCGCTCAGCAGTCATTATTTGAACGGTCTCGAGCTCAAGACGGAAGCATTGCCCTTTATGGAGCATTTGCAGCAGCAGACGGAGATCTTTGTCCATCTTGGTATTCTTGACGGCAAGGACATCGTTTATCTGGAGAAGATCGGACCGTATACGCATTTTCGCATGTATTCCCAGATCGGGAAGCGGGCAGCCGTCTATTCTACCGGGCTGGGGAAAGCGATTTTCGCCAACCTAGACGAGGAACGTCAGGCAAAATTGCTCAAGGACATGACCTATGAGCCAATTACGCCGTATACCGTCAAGGACGAAGCGGCGTTTCTTGCGGAGATCCGGCGTACAAAAGAGCGCGGTTTTGCCGTTGACGACCAGGAAAACGAAGCGGGGATGCGCTGCGTTGCCGCGCCGGTGTTTGACTATACCGGCCGTGTGATAGCGGCGATCAGCGCGTCGGGGTATATCAACTCGTCGTTCCCGGAGGAAAAGATCGACGAGTTTGGCTCTTATGTGGTGGAGTGTGCGAACGGCATTTCCAGACAAATGGGCGATCTCAGACGCAGATAGCAAGAACGGCGCGGCGGGGATGCCGTGCCGGAAAAATACGGTTTGACAACTGAACTGTGCGGGAGCATACAAACGCGCACGTTCCTGCAAATGATACGATCCCATCGTTGGCGTTCGTTTCAACGAGGGGATCGGTTTTTTTATTTTTGGACGCCGGGAAAGGAAACGCTTATCTCTCCGCGAAGCGTCTGACCGCCGCATCCATTTCGGCCAGATCGCCCGGATGAACGGTCGGAACATCCGGCGTTTCACCGACGGAGAACAGCGGCAGGTCGCGCAGCGCGCTGCCCGTCACGATGCTGACGGCACAAGCGTCCTTTGAAAGCCAACCCGTGTCCAGCAGCTTTTTGACCGCTGCGATGGCGGCGGCGCTTGCGGGCTCCGCGAGGACAGCCTCCTTCTGTGCGGTGAGACGCATGGCTGCGAGGATTTCTTCGTCGGTGACCGCGACGGCCGTTCCCTCGGAAGCACGGATTACATGCAGCGCTGTGCGGCCCTCAAACGTGACCGGGTCGTTGATCGAGCCTGCAACGGTTTTCGGATCCTTCCACACGGGTGTTTCTTCCGCGCCGTTTTCGATTGCCCATACCACCGGCGGACAGCCGGCCGCCTGCACACCGACAAGGCGCGGGATGCGATCGACGAGGCCGAGCGTCTTCAGCTCGCAGCAGGCGCGGTAGACCTTGCTGATGAGGATACCGCCGCCGATCGGGCAGAGGATGACGTCGGGAAGCGCGCCGTCCATTTGTCGGAAAATCTCATATACGATGGTTTTGTAGCCTTCGCTTGCTAGCGGATTATGCAGCATGGTCGTGCAGCCGTTGCGCCAGTGATAGCGGTCGACGCCCAGCTCGATGAGCTCAATGCAGTCGTTGACCTCGCCCTTTGTACGGATAAACCGCGCGCCGTAGGACATGGCTTGCTGCGCGCGCGCGAACACGCCGCCCTCCGGGAGAACGACATAGCAGGGGATCCCGGCCTTTGCGGAATAGGCTGCGACGGCGGAACCCGCATTGCCCGCGGAGCCCAATGCGACGGCCGACGCTTTTTCTGCACGGAACTGTGAAAGCGCCAGCGTTGCAAAGCGATCCTTGTATGTTCCCGTGGGGTTCAGCGTCTCGTCTTTCAGATACAGCCGCGCGATGCCGTATGCCGCTTCGAGCTTGTCCGCGCGCTGCAAGGGCGTATCGCCCTCGCCCATGGTGATGGGCGCAATGTTGTCCATGCCGGGGAACATGGCGCGATAACGCCAGATGCCGCTGCCCGTGCCGCCGGAACAAAGCAGGGCGCGGGCGCGCTCCCGCTGCGCGGACAGGTCGAGTCCCGGCTCGATGGATGCGCCGCAATGCGGGCAGACATATTTATTGGTATTTCCCGTATAGGGCGCGCCGCAGACAGAACAGTGCAGTGTGACCACGTGATTTGCCTCCTAAAATGAAATCGTGTTTCATATAGCATAACAGAGCGTGTGCGCCGATGCAAGATTTGTTCACAATATGAAACGAAGGTTTAATTTTGTGTTGACAACGGGATGTATGGCGGATATAATCTAAATATTGATACATTGTTTCATATAATGAAACGCTAAGAATTACCGATACAGTCGTTTCGGAATTTGATGTGAATTACCGATACAGTCGTTTAGGAATTTGATGTGAATCACCGATGCAGTAATTTCGGAATTTGAATGGATACGTTTGCATATCGCAGACAGCCGGAAGCAGATCAGCTCTGCCGAACGCTTATGGTTGACGTTTCGCTGCGGCGCTTACACAGTTTTCTTTAGAATCACGCAAGGATGGTGAAAGCAATGAAAAAAGTTGTGTGTTTTGGTGAGATCATGTTGCGGCTCAAGCCCTGCGGGCTCGAACGTTTCTTTCAGTCCCCGTATCTTGAGGCAACGTTTGGCGGCGGAGAAGCCAACGTGGCCGTGTCGCTTGCAAATTACGGTATGGATGCGGAGCTTTTGACCGTATTGCCGGAAAACGCCATCGGAGACGCCTGCATTCAGGAACTGCACCGTTTCGGCGTCGGCACGGACAGGATCGTCCGCGGCGAGGGCCGCATGGGGATCTATTATCTGGAGCAAGGCGCGAACCAGCTGCCGAGCAAGGTCGTGTATGACCGCGCGGGTTCCGCGATCGCCGTGGCAAAGCGCGGTGCAATCGATTGGGACAAGGCGTTCGACTGCGCTTCCTGGTTCCACATCACCGGCATTACGCCCGCGATCTCCGAAACGGCGATGGAGCTTGCGCTCGATGCAGTCAAAGAGGCGAAAAATCGCGGCATTACCGTATCCTGCGACCTGAACTACCGCAAGAATCTTTGGAAATACGGGAAGAAAGCTTCCGAGGTCATGCGCGAGATCGCGAGATATGTAGATGTTGCCGTTGCGAACGAAGAGGATGTGCAGAAGTCGCTTGACATCAAGGCGGACGTGAATGTGGAATCCGGTTCTCTGAGTCGTGAGAAGTATAAAGAACTGGGAGACAAGGTGCTTGCAGCGTACCCGAACATGAAGATGATCGCCATCACGCTGCGCGAGAGCCACAGCGCGGATTGGAATACATGGGCCGCCTGTCTGAACGACGGCAAAACATTTTACGAATCGAAAAAATACGAGATCCGCAATATCGTCGACCGCGTCGGCGGCGGAGACAGCTTTGCGGGCGGGCTCATCTACGGCCTGAATACCTATGAGGACAAGCAAAAAGCCCTTGAGTTTGCCGTTGCCGCGTCCTGCCTCAAGCATTCCATCATCGGTGATTTCAACCGCGTGCAGGCCTCGGATGTTGAAAAACTCATGGGCGGCGACGGTACCGGCAGAGTCCAGCGCTGAACGCGAACGATACTGAAAAGGAGAGGTTTCCATGGATCACATCTTTGACGAACTCCGGCTGAACGGCCTGGTTCCCGTGTTGAAGTTTCGGAATGTGTCCGACGCCGTCCCGACCTGCGAGGCGCTGCGGCGCGGCGGACTGAACGTTGCGGAGATCACGTTCCGCACGGATGCGGCGGAAGCGTCCATCAAGGCCGTATGCGAGGCAATGCCTGACATGCTTGTGGGCGCGGGGACGGTCACCCGGATCGAGCAGGCGGAGCGTGCCGTAGCTGCCGGGGCAAAGTTCATTGTCACCCCCGGCCTGAATCCGCATGTCGTCGAGTGGTGCATTGTGCACAATGTGGCCGTGCTGCCCGGTGTGAACGACCCGAGCGGCATCGAGCTTGCGATGGAGTACGGCCTGAAATGCCTGAAATTCTTCCCAGCGGAGGCATCCGGCGGCACGAAATTCATCAAGGCAGTGAAGGGACCCTACAGCGACGTCTGCTTTGTTCCGACGGGCGGCATCAATGAGGACAACCTTGCGGAATATCTTGCAACGCCCGGTATCATCGCCTGCGGCGGCAGTTGGATGGTTCCGTCCTCCGCGATCGAAAACGGAGAATATGACGTTGTGGAGTCGCTTGTTCGCAAAGCGATCCGCAAGATGCTGGATTTCCGTCTTGCCCATGTCGGCGTCAACACGGAAAGCGAAGCGGACGCGGTCGCCGCAGCGGAGCGCTTTGCGCTGCTGTTCAGATTTGAGACGAAGATCGGCGGAAGCTCCGTGTTCGCAGGCTCGGCGGTCGAGTTTATGAAAACGCCGTATCTCGGGAAGAACGGCCACATCGCCATTCATACCGCGAGCATCGATCGCGCAAAGTATTTCCTGTCCCGCGCGGGCTTCGGGTTCAACGAAGCGTCCGCAAAATATGACGCAAAGGGGAACCTCAAGGCGGTCTATCTGACCGATGAGATCGCGGGCTTTGCCGTCCATCTGGTGCAGTAACATGTTGATTCAGTGGGATCGGACGATCGCGTGGGATCTCGATGCGGAGCATGCCCTCGGCGTGCTCTCCGTCGGCTCCACGGAACAGCACAGCAATTACCTGCCGCTCGGAACGGACAGTATTCTCGGACAGCACCTTGTGCGTGAGGCCGCGGAAAAGGCAAAGGCGCGTGTTCTCATGCTCCCGTCGCAGTGCATTGGCTTTTCGCCGCACCATCGCGCGTTTCCCGGCGTGATCACGCTTCGCAACGACGTCATGGTCGAGTATCTAACCGAGGTCTGCGAAAGCGCGTTCCGGGCGGGACTGCCGAGACTTCTGATCGTCAACTCGCACGGCGGCAACCAGACGGCTCTGCAGGGCGTCGTCAATCGCCTCGGCTCGGAATTCGGCCGCCAAGTGGTTCTCGTTCGCTACTGGGATTTGATCGCGGACAAGATCGACGGCATTCGCAGATCGCAGCCGGGCGGCATGGGACACGCGGGCGAGTTTGAAACATCGCTCATGCTCCACTTTGCGCCGGAGCTTGTAGACACGGAACGTATCGACGTGCGGCCGCCTGCAAAGGGCGATGCATGGCATCATCCGGACATGTTTGCAAAAAACAGAGTTTATCGCTACATTCCTTTTGATACATATTCAGATCTTGGCAACATCGGACAAGCGCACCTCGCATCCAAGGAGGAGGGCGCACGACTCTCTCAGCTCATCACGGATAAACTTGCGGAACTGATGGAGTTTGAATACGGTTACCTGTCACTGAAAGCTGACAGTAAATAAAAACACAAGGAGGAACCCATGAAAAAAGCATTTGTACTGTTTTTGGCGGCGCTGATGGGGTTCAGCATGTTTGCCTGCACCGCGAAACCCGCCGAGACAACGCCCGCAACGGAAGAACCGGCGGCAGCCGCCGATCCCGCAACCGAAGCGTCCGCCGAGGCGCAGGTGGAATTGAGCGACAAGACTTTTACGGCAGCGATGACGGCTACGCCGACCTCGCTGGACGAAGGATTTTCAACAAATACCCACTGCCGTCAGGTCTCACCGCACATCTTCGAGACGCTGTTCACCTTTGACGAGGGCTCCGCGGTCATCCCGCAGCTTGTGGACACCTACACCGTCAGCGAAGACGGCCTTGTCTATGACGTGACGCTTCGTCGGGGCATCACGTTCCACGATGGCAGCACCTTTGACGCGGACGATGCGGTCGCATCCGTTGAGCGTTATAAGATGAACAGCACCTACAACGGAGCACTCGATACCGTTTCAGTCGAGAAAGTCGGTGATTACGAGATCAAGTTCACGCTCGAAGAGCCTCTGGCACTGCCCTCGCTGCTCGCTTTCCCGCAGCGCGTCATCATGATCCCGAAGGAGATCGCAGAAACGCATATGGGCGTTGAGCTCGACGATGCAGCGCTCATCGGCACCGGCCCCTACATGCTGAAGGAGTGGGTCCGCGATGTGCATATCGTCCTCGAGAGATTTGAGAACTACGTGCAGGACGAGCGTTATGAAGGCCCGACGGGCTTCGGTGGCAAGCGCATTGCTTACTACAAGACCATCAACCTCGAGGCTGTGACCGAAACGGAAGCCCGTATTGCGGGCCTTGAGACCGGCGAGTTCGACTTTGCGGAAGAACTGCCCCCCACCTCCTATGACCGTATCAATGACAACAGCGATCTGACGGCAACCATTCTGAAGCCCGGCAAATCGATTGTCGTGGAATTCAACCATGCGGAAGGCTTTACAGCAGACCCGAACTTCCGTAAAGCGCTGGCGCTCGCCATCGACCCCACCGAGGTCCTGATGTCCGTGTCCTCCGGCCGTACCGAGTTCTTCCGTCTTGACCCGTCCCTGTATCAGCCGGAACAGTACTTCTACACCGAAGCCGGCAGCGAGGGCGTATACAACGCAAAGAACCTCGATAAGGTGAAAGAACTCCTGGCCGCTGCAAACTACAACGGCGAAGAGATCGTCTACCTCTACAATAAAGACTTTGCCAACCATTATACGGCAGGCATCTCCTTGATCGAGCAGTGGCAGGCAGCCGGCATCAACATCGTTCCGAAGCTCCAGGATTGGACGACGCAGCTTTCCATCGCGCAGAGCCTGACCGGCTGGTCCATCAACCAGAGCTCCTACTCCCCGCGCTTTGATCCGAACCAGGTCCGCAGCATGATCCACTCCGGCACGCTGGGCGGCTACGGCTTCTCGGATGCTGAAGTCGACGAGTACCTCGAAGCGATCGGCCGCGGCGGCACGAACGAAGAGCGTCTCGCGATCTGGGAGAAGCTCCAGGCACGCATTTGGGAGACCCTGCCCTTCCTGAAGTTCGGTGATTCGCTGTCCCTCAGCGCGATCCGTGCGGACATCCAGGGTTACACGCCTTCCTACGTTGACCGTTTCTGGATGGTCCACGAGTAAGAAACGGGGGAGATCTCAACGATAAGACAGGATTCCTGCGGAGCATACGCCCCGCAGGAATCTTCCCCAATCATCGACCTGCACGCTTAAAGCGTGCCATTTGTGAGAGGAACACCGCGTGACACGCTATATTATCAAACGATTGTTGATCATGATCCCGACGCTGATTCTCGTCGCGTGCATCATTTTCCTCGTGGTCAACGCAATGCCGGGCGATCCGGCACTGACCGTTCTCGGCGCCGAAATGGAAGGCGACTATGAGCTGGTCAAAGAACGCATGGGACTGAACGGGACCATCTGGGAGCGCCTTTGGCGTTGGCTGAGCGGCGTTTTGCAGGGAGATCTCGGCGAATCCTATTTCCTCGGCACTTCTGTTTGGGACGCCATCAAAACGAGGATCCCCGTGACGGTCAGCCTTGCGACCGCCGCGCTCGTTGTCGCGGTCATCATCGGCATACCGCTCGGCATCATCGCATCGCTCAAGCCGAATTCCGCCTTGGATACCGCCATTTCGAGCGTCTCTCTGCTCGGACTCTGCACGCCGGAGTTTTTCGGCGGCCTGACCTTTATTCTTCTGTTCGCAATTCAAATTCGAGCGTTCCCGTCCGGCGGCTATAAACCGCTTTCAGGCGGTGCCGGCCAATGGGCCAAATATATCTTCCTGCCCGCATTCACCTATGGCTTTAAGCAGGCGGCGTATTTCGCAAGATTGATGCGCTCCAGCATGCTGGAAGTGCTGAATCAGGACTTCATCACGACCGCCACGGCCAAAGGACAGAAAAAAACCGTCGTCATCATGAAGCATGCTTTGCGCAATGCCCTGCTCCCGATTGTAACGGGCGTCGGCATGACCTACACGATGATGCTGGGCGGCGCGTTCATCACCGAATCGCTTTTCCGCCTTCCGGGTACGGGACTTTTGATCATCAACAGCATCGCAAAGCGCGATTTCCCTGTTGTATGCGGCACGCTGCTTTTGATCTCGGCCGCGATTTTGATCATCAACCTTCTGGTAGACATTTTGTATGCGTTTATCGACCCACGCGTGCGGTTCGGCAAGAAGTGAGGAAAAGCCCATGAAGAAAGTCAACGAAAACTCTCTTTGGTTCCGGATCCTGCACACGCCGTCTCTCGTTGTCGGCGCGGTGCTGCTGATCCTGATGGTCGCGCTGCTGTTTTTGCAGCCTGTGCTGACCAGCTATGACGCAAACGCAAACGACTTTTCCGCGATCCTTCAGCCTCCGTCCGGCACGCACTGGCTCGGCACGGACTCCTTCGGCCGCGACCTGTTCACAAGAATGCTGGAGGGTGGCCGCGTTAGCCTGCGGATCGGCGTGGAGACCGTACTCCTGACGACCATTTTCGGAACGCTCATCGCACTGCTCGGCGGTTATTATGAAAAGATCGATACGGTCATCATGCGCGTGATGGACGTGATGATGGCGTTCCCGCAGCTTTTGATCGCCATGGTGCTCGCCGCGGTGTTCGGAAACAGCATCAGCGGCGTGACGCTGGCGCTCACGATCGTATATGTGCCGCGAACGGTCCGCATCCTGCGCAGCTCCATCCTGACCATCCGCGAGGAGGTCTATGTGGAGGCGGCGCAGTCCATCGGCGTGAGACCCATGAAGATCATGTTCAAGCACATCCTGCCCGGCGCGCTGCCGATGCTGATCGTGCAGGAGACCTTCCTGTTTGCCTATGCGATCCTCGCGGAAGCCGGCATCAGCTTCGTCGGCGTCGGCGTTCAGCCGCCGGATGCGAGCTGGGGCAACATTTTGAGCGACGCAACCTCGCTGCTGCGCGAAGCGCCCTGGTGCGTGATCGCGCCCGGCGTTGCGATCATGGTCATGGTGCTGGCGCTGAATCTGCTGGGCGACGGCCTGCGCGAAGTGCTTGACCCCAAACGGCAGAAGGGCAAGGCCAGGGGCTGAGCGCACGTTGCAGAACGGCGCTGTTGAACGACAAATGTGCTTGAATGAGGAGTAACCGTGCAGAAGCAAGAAATTTTGCAGATCAAAGACCTGTCGATGGGGTTTGAGAGCAGGAGCGGCGTTACGCCGATCCTCGACCACGTCAACCTGACGGTCCATAAGAATGAAATCGTTGCGATCGTCGGTGAAAGCGGATGCGGCAAGAGCGTGACAGCCAAATCGGTCATGCGCCTGCTTCCGAGCCCGCCGGCGAAGTATACGGGCGGAGAGATCCTGTTCCACGGAGAGGACCTCCTAAAAATGGATGAAAAGCGCCTCCGCAGCATCCGCGGCGACCGCATTTCCATGATTTTTCAGGAGCCGCTGACCAGTCTGAATCCCGTTCTGACCATCGGCGACCAAATCGGCGAGGCGTTTCGGCTGCATCGCAAGGGCATGTCAAAGGCCGAGATCCGGGAAGCAACGATCGAGCTGCTCAAAAAGGTGCGGATCCCCGCACCGGAAACGCGGCTCAAGAACTACCCCGGCCAGTTTTCCGGCGGCATGCGCCAGCGCATCATGATCGCGATGGCGATCGCCTGCAATCCGGAGCTGCTGATCGCGGACGAACCAACCACGGCGCTCGATGTGACGATTCAGGCGCAGATCCTGAACCTGATCAAGCAGATTAATGCGGATACGCAAATGTCCTGTATCCTCATCACGCATGACCTCGGCGTTGTTGCGGAGTTTGCGAAACGCATCCTCGTCATGTATGCCGGGCAGCCGATCGAGCAGGCGGAGACGGTGGAGCTGTTCAAGCGTCCACTGCATCCCTACACAAAGGGACTGCTTGCGAGTCTGCCCAAAATGGACGAGCCGTCCGACCGGCTGCATACCATTCCCGGCAGCGTGCCGTCGCCGAAGGACATGCCGAAGGGCTGCCGGTTCTGCGCACGCTGTTCCTACGCGCAGCCGATCTGCGCAGAGAAGGGACCTGAAATGCGCGAGATCCGGCCAGGCCACACCTGCAAATGCCATTTTGCGGAACAACAAATGGAGGAGAACGTCTGATGGAGAGCACACGGGAACCGATCTTGCAGGTCGAACACCTGAAAAAGTATTTTGATTCAGGTACGCATGTACTCGCACGCTCGAAGGATCACATTAAGGCGGTCGACGACGTCAGCTTTCAGGTACAGCGCGGCAGTACGTTTGCGCTCGTGGGGGAGAGCGGCTGCGGTAAGTCCACGATCGCACGTCTTCTTTTGCGGCTCATCACGGCGACGGACGGCAATGCGATCTTTGAGGGCAAGGATCTGTTCACCCTGCCGAACAGCGAGATGCGTGCCATGCGCCGTCATATCCAGATGATCTTTCAGGATCCGTACAGCTCGTTGAATCCGCGCTGGCAGATCAATAAGATCATTGCGGAGCCGCTTGAAACGCACGGCATCGGCACAAGAGCGGAGCAAAAGGACGCAGTTGAACATATGCTGCGTACGGTTGGGCTTGCAAAGGACAGCGGCACGCGCTATGCGCATGAGTTTTCCGGCGGCCAGCGCCAGCGCATCGGCATTGCAAGAGCGCTCATCACGAATCCGAAGTTTTTTATCTGCGACGAGCCGATCTCCGCGCTCGACGTATCTATTCAGGCGCAGATCATCAATCTGCTCCGGGATCTGCAGGAGCAGTATGCGCTGACGTATCTGTTTATCACGCATGATCTGCGCATCGTGCATTTCCTTTGCGACCGAGTCGCGGTCATGTATCTCGGCAAGCTCGTCGAAACGGGCAGCACGAAGGAGGTCTTTGCGCGGCGCGCCCATCCGTATACGCAGGCGCTGTTCTCCGCGATACCGATCCCGGATCCGTTGTACGACAAACGGGAGATTCCCCTCGAGGGCGACGTCCCAAGTCCGCTCAATCCGCCGAGCGGCTGCCGGTTCCATACGCGCTGTCCCTACGCAAAGCCGATCTGCTCTGTGGAGGAGCCGATGCTGCACGAGATTGCGCCGGGGCATTTCTGCGCATGCCATCTCCATGTTGGGGAATAAGACGGCAATACAGAATCTATCATGCAACGAACAAATAGAAGGAGGTTTCACGCAATGGATATTTACGGAAAACTGAAAGAGCTTGGATATACGCTTCCCACCCTGCCCCCGAAGGGCGGCATCTATAAGCCGGTCCGTCAGGTTGGCAATCTGCTTTATGTCTCCGGTCAGGGCGCAACGGTCAACGGCGTTCCGGAGATCGTCGGCAAGGCCGGTGCGGAGCGGACGATCGAAGAGGCACAGGATGCGGCACGGCTTTGCGCGCTGAACGCGCTTTCGACGCTGGAGGATTATCTTGGCGACCTGAATCAGCTTAAGAGCCTTGTCAAGACGCTGGGCTTTGTGGCGAGCGCACCGAACTTCAATATGCAGCCGAAAGTTGTAGACGGCGCATCCGGTCTGTTCCGCGATCTCATGGGCGAGGACGGCGTCGGCGCGCGTTCTGCGATCGGCGTGAACGAGCTTCCGGGCAATATCACGGTGGAGATCGAGTTCATTTTTGAGATCTGAGAGGAGGGATCGAAATGCAGGACTGGAGAGCGGCGCTTGCACAAACGCGGGTGGAGCGCAAAACATATTTGATCGATAAGCGACGTACGCTGCACCGCTGCCCGGAGGTCGGTTTCGAACTTCCGAAGACCTGCGCGCTCATCGAGCAATGGCTGGATGAGCTGGGCATTGCGCATACGCGCAGATATGGCCAGAGCAGCATCGTCGGCATGGTCGGCACGCGTACGGATGTTCCCGTGATCGCCGTTCGGGCGGATATGGATGCGCTTCCCGTGACGGAAAAAACGGGGCTGCCCTTTTGTTCTGAGCATCCGGGATTCATGCATGCCTGCGGACATGACGCGCACATGGCGATTCTGCTCGGTGCTGCGGCTGCGCTCAAGCCCTATGAGGATTCGCTTCCTTTTCGGCTGAAGCTCATGTTCCAGCCGAGCGAGGAGTGCGCGGTGAGCGGTGCGAAGATGATGGTCGACAACGACGTTTTGGATGACGTCGATTATGTACTCTGCGCACACGTTTCGGGTGATTTTCTGTCCGGCACTGCGGCCTATGCGCGCGGCGCGGTCTGCAGCGCCTGCACGCCGATCGAGATCCGGTTTCACGGCAAGACTTCACATGCCACCGTCCCGCAGATGGGCAGCGATGCGATTGCGATGATGTTTAAGACATATTCCGGCATTCAGCTCATACTGTCCAGACAAGTCGATCCGCTCGAGCCGATTGTGTGCTCGGTGGGCGTGGCAAAGGGCGGAGACGTGCATAACGTTGTTTGCGACGAGGCGACGATGAAGGTCTCGCTGCGCACCTATAAGCAGGAACTGAACGACTTTGTGGTCGATCGTGTGCGGATGCTCGCGGTGCATGCGGCGGAAGAGATGGGCGGCTCGGTCGATTATGAGGCGCACATGAGCGCGCCTGCCGTGCTGAACGATGATTTCCTCGTGGATTGTCTCCTTGAGGCGGGAGAGGAAACCCTGAGCTGCAAGCCGATCGATCGCGGACCGCTGATGGGATCAGACGACTTTTCCTGGTTTACGCAGAAGAGACCGTCCATCTACTACTGGATCGGCGTGGGCAGCGAAGCATGGCCGAAAAAGGCGCTCCACAACAACGATTTCATGATCGATGAGGAAGCGCTGCTCAGCGGAGAGGAACTGCTCATCGCAATGCTTGCAAAGATCGCCGAGAAGCGATCGTAAACCTGTATATCGATACGAACAGCGCACGGCAGTCCGGAGAGGCGGCCGCGCGCCTTGCGCTTTCGTGAAGAACGAAACGGACGGTTCAAAGACGAACCGTCCGTTTTTATTGCGCGATCAGTTGGGAAGTAAACGCTTCCGTTTGGCTTGCGCTTGTTCCGTTTCCGCCACGATAACGGAAGGAGTACCTGCGCCGGGATTCCACGAGCCGATGGCAATGCAGCGGGAAAATTCCGATGCACTCCGACGATCGAGCCCTTTAAAGGGCGAGAGCGGGACGACTGCCGGCTTCCGGCCTTATTTCTGAACGCCGGTCACGCAGAGAATGACCTCCTCCGCAATGTTCGTCGCGTGATCGCCGATCCGCTCATAGTATTTTGCGATCATAAGAAGATCCAGCGCGTGTTCGCCTTCCGACGGATCCTTGGCAATGCTGTCGATGAGCCGCCGCTTGATCCTGAGAAAATAGTCGTCAACAACGTCGTCCGCCTGTATCACATGCTCTGCGAGCGCCGTGTCGCGCTTGACGTATGCGTCGACGCTCTCCGTGACCATCTTTCCTGCGGCGTTCGCCATTTCCGTGAGCAGCTGTTCATCCTCCGTGCGGCGCGCATCGAGAAAAGTTACGATTTCTGCAATATCCTCCGCCTGGTCTCCGATGCGCTCCATGTCGGTGATCATTTTGAGCGCGGCGGAGATCTCGCGAAGATCCCGCGCGACCGGCTGCTGCTGGAGAATGAGCCGGAGACAGAGCGCCTCGATCGTGCGCTCCTTTTCATCGATCTCCGCATCGAGCGGCGCTACACGCTTTGCAAGCGCCGTGTCTCTCGCGCACAATGCATGGGACGCCAGAGAGATCACCTCTTCGCAGCGCGCACCCATTTCGGTCAGCTCCCTGTTCAGGAGCGAAAGCTGTTCATCGAACCGGTTTCTCATATCAACCGAACCTCCCTGTAATGTAATCCTCAGTGCGCCGATCATGCGGCGTGGAGAAAAGCGTCTCTGTATCGTCATATTCCACAAGTTCTCCAAGAAGGAAGAACGCGGTGCTGTCGGAGATGCGCGCGGCCTGCTGCATGTTGTGCGTAACGATCACGATGGTGTATTTTTCACGCAGTTCCAGGGCAAGATCTTCGATCTTTGAAGTGGAGATCGGATCGAGGGCGCTTGTCGGTTCGTCCATCAAAAGCACATCCGGCGACACGGCAAGCGCACGGGCGATGCAGAGCCGCTGCTGCTGTCCGCCGGACAGACCGAGCGCATTCTTTTTCAGACGATCCTTGACCTCATCCCAGATCGCCGCGTCTCGGAGCGAGCGTTCCACGATCTCATCCAGTTTTGCGCGGGATTTTATGCCGTGCGTGCGCGGGCCGTATGCGATGTTGTCGTAAATACTCATCGGGAAGGGATTCGGCTTTTGAAACACCATGCCGATCTCCCGCCGCAGCTCGCTGACGTCCGTTGTGGGCGAAAAAATGTCCGTTCCTTTGTATGTGACCGAGCCCGTCACGCGAACGTCGGGAACGAGATCGTTCATGCGGTTCAGCGTTTTCAAAAACGTGGATTTGCCGCAGCCGGAGGGGCCGATTAGAGCGGTGATGCTGTTCTTTGGGATCTCAATGCTGACATCCTTCAGGGCTTGATGGTCGCCGTACCAGAGACAGAGATCTTTTACGGTGATGAGATTGCTCATAATTTCTTTTTCTCCTTGTAATATCGCTGCACAAGCGAAGCGCACAGATTGATGAGAAGCGTTAGCAGCATCAGGATGGCTGCGATCGCGAAGGCTGCGCCGAATTCACCCTGCTCCTTCGCGTAAACATACAGCGCGACGGTGAGCGTCGCCCCTGCGCTGTGCAGGCCCTGGAAAAAACCGTTCAGCGTGTGCGCAAAGCCCGCCGTGAACAACAGCGCGGCCGATTCGCCGAGAATACGCCCGATGGAAAGGATGCAGCCGGTGATCACGCCATGCACGCAGCCCGGCAGCACGACCGTTCGGATGACGCGCCACTTGCCCGCGCCGAGACCGAAAGCGCCCTCGCGATAGCTTTGCGGAACGGTTTTCAGGCTTTCCTGCGTCGTGCGCATGACGGTCGGAAGATTCATGATGACAAGCGTCAGCGCGCCTGCGAGCAGCGAGGTCTTCATGCCGCAGAATTGGCAGAAGAAGAGCATTCCGACAAGGCCGTAGATGATGGAGGGGATCCCGGACAGCGTTTCTGCCGCATACTCGATCGCAGCGACGATACGCGGGCGCTTTGTATACTCCGTGAGATAGACTGCCGCGCCTACGCCGAGCGGGAGCACGATGACGATCGCTGCAAACACGATATAGACCGTGTTCAAGATATC
This sequence comes from Clostridium sp. CAG:1024, assembly GCA_000432015.1. Taxonomy (GTDB): domain Bacteria; phylum Bacillota; class Clostridia; order Christensenellales; family CAG-138; genus CAG-1024. The sequence goes on from HF985470.1 coordinate 21,892, forward strand.
AGGCAGAATGCCGATCCTGTCCGAAAGATAGCTGGGAGAGGTCGAAAGCAGCTCCCAGGTCAGATGCGGAAGCCCCTTGTACAGTACATAACCGATGAGAAACAGCACAAGGCCGCCCGTCAGCGCGGTCGCGCACCACAGGAGTATCCGCAGCAGCGCCGCAGATAGCGCGCGCCGTTTGGAAAAGTTGTTTGGGCGCATGAGCTTTTATCCCTCCCTGCTGTGCTTCAGAAACCGGTTCAGTACGGCATTGATGAGCATGATGAACAGAAACAGCACGAGTGCGATCGAGAACAGCGCCTGCCGCTGCAAACCGCCGGAATAGGACATTTCGCTCGCGACCGCCGTTGTCAGGAAGCGAACGCTCTCGAACAGCCCGGGCATATTCGGCGCATTGCCGGACACCATCATGACCGCCATCGCCTCACCGATGGCTCTGCCGACACCCAGCACGACCGCGGCCGCAATGCCGCTCTTCGCGGCCGGGACCGATATGCGGAAGTATGTTTCTATGGGCGTTGCGCCAAGCGCAAGGGAAGCGTCTTCATATTCTTTCGGTACGGCTTCGAGCGCGGTCACGGATACTTTGATGATGGAGGGTAGGATCATGACTGCAAGCACGACGATCGCCGCGAGCAGGCCGGAGCCGTCGGGAAGGCGAAAGAGCGTGCGGAGCCCCGGAACGAGCACCAGCATACCGACAAGACCGTACACAACGGAGGGGATCCCGGCCAAAAGGCTTACCGCGTTTTGCATCAGCGCCTTGACCTTTGCAGGGGCGAGCTTTGCAAGATAGACCGCCGTAAGAAACCCGACCGGCACGCCCAGCAGGATCGCGCCCGCCGTGCCGTAGATGCTGGTCAGAATAAAGGGCAGGATGCCGAATGCGGGTTCCGCGGCCGTGGACGCCCAGGTTTTCCCGAAAAGGAAGGGAATCAGTCCGATCTTGCGTATGGCGGGAATGCCGGAAATAACGAGATAGACCGTGATCATCAGCACGCATCCGACCGTGATAAGGCCGAGCACGAGGAATACCCCGTGCACGGCCGATTCAAGCAGTTGCTTCGTTCGTTTCATAGTGGTGTCCCTGGCGTGGCCGGACGGTCAGTTCGCCGCCACTGCGCCCGCTGCGGCAATGATGTCGGCAGCCTCGCCGGAAGTGACATAATCAAAGAACTTCTGCGCCGTCTCGGAAAGCGCTTCGCCTTCCCGCGTTATAAGGACAAAGGGGCGCTGGATCGCATAGCTTCCGTCCCGCACGGTATCCTCGGTCGGCACGACGCCGCCCACGCTGAGCGCCTTGACGCTGCCCTTGACAGAGGCGAGGGAGGCATAGCCGATGGCGTTGGGGTTCTGTGCGACGCTTGTGATCACGTCGCCCGTAGACGTCAGCTCCTGCCGATATTTGCAGGCATCCTTTGTATCGGTGACGCTTTCAAAACCATCCCGCGTTCCGCTGCCCGCTTCGCGCCCGATGACGACGATCTCGGAATCAGCGCCGCCGACGTCCTTCCAGTTTGTGATCTCGCCCGTATAGATCTTCGCGATCGTCGCAATGTCGAGATCGGAGACGGGGTTTTCCGGGCTTACGATCACGGCGATCCCGTCGTAAGCAAGCACGGTCTCTTTGAGCCCTGCGGCTTTTTCTTCATCCTTCAGGCTTCTGCTCGACAGACCGATATCGCAGCGGCCTTCCTGCACCGCCTTGATGCCGGAGCCGGAGCCCGTCGGGTTATAGGTGAAGGCGACGCCGCTGTTCGCCGACATAAAGGATTCGCCAAGCGCGCCGATGACCTTTTCCATGGAGGTCGAGCCGTCGGTGGAGACGGAGCCGGTGGATTCCGCAGCCTTTCCGCATCCGGAGAACAGCAGTGCGGACATCGCGATCGCAAGCAGGATGCTGACAATTTTCTTCATATTCTTTGTTTCTCCTTTTCGTTTTCTTACGCATTCAGAATACGCTCCGCTTGTTAAATCAAAAAGAAGCGTGCTGTAAAATCCGGGTCAAATTTTGAAAAGAAAAAAGATCCTGTTCGATCGAACAGGATCCGCAAATTGAAGAGCAAAGACTAACCCAAACGCCAGCCTCGAACAAACGCATACAGATACACCGGAAGGAATGCAAGCAGCAGTGCCATGAATAGCACATGCCAGATCCGCTTCTTTGCGGCGCAGGAAAACGCCAGCGGCAGTGGGAACAGCATCGCCAGACATCGCGGAAGACAAACGAACGGAGAAACGCCCGCAATGAGAGCAAATGCAGCGAGAAAATAGGCCGAGTAGGAACTGCGAAGCCTGGGGATCGCCGGGATCAGGATCGCAAGCGAGCCGAACAGCGCAAGGAGGTTTGCGCCCCAAAGCGCGACCGTCTCATGCAGGTTCTGATCGCGGAGCGATTGCAGAAGGTATAAGATCTGATGCGCAGCGGCTTGAAAAAAGAAAGAGAATCCCTGTCCGCGCGCACGGTATGCAGCGATAAAGCGGAATGGATCGCCCGAGACCTGCCAATTGATATAGAGATACAGGCCGAACCCCGCAGGAATGAGCAGCAGGGCAAGGAAACGTCCCGTATAGGCGCGGGAAAGCGCGCGCATATCGGATGCGACCAGCCTGTCTGCGCGCAGATCACCGATCAGTTCGATCAATGCGGGAAGAAGAAGCAACACGCCCAGCAGGTGCGTGAAGGCAGCAAACATTCCCAGCAGGGCGGCGAACAGGTAGCGCTTTTTTCGGACAAAATAGAGAGAGGCGACGGATAACAGAAGGAACAGGCTGTCGGGCAGCGGCTGCATGAACAGAAGGCTTCCGGGCAGCAGGCAAAGATAGACGACCGCACGGAGCGCCGCATCGCGTTCCATATCGAAGAGCGCGAGTTCATAGAGCAAACAGGCCGCGAACACAAAAGCCATGTTGGAGACAAACAGCCCCGTAACGAGCGTGTTCCGAAACACATAGCCCAGCACGCGCAGCAGCGCGGGGTAGAATGGGAACAGCGTCAACAGGCCGCTTTCCGCGTCATACCAGCGCGCTGCAAGCAGGAGATAGTCTGCGGCGTTCGAGCCCTCTGAGGCCCAGAGCGACAGACAGTCAAACACGCCGCCCGTGTAGCCGTTTTGCCGGTAGAGCAGCAGATACGCCGCAAGAAACAGCACGATGCGCGAAAGCGCGACCGTGAACGCGATCCGAAAGAAGGGGTGCATTCGGCGTTTTCGTCCGCTTCTGCGGCCTGCGTTCGCATCCGGCGCCGGGATAGGCTCGCCGCTCCAGGCACGCTGCCACTGCGGGACGAGTCGGATCAGGCAGACGGCAAAGAGAAACAGCAGCGCCGCCGCCGATACAACGAATGCGCTGCGGACGGCGCTGCCGG
>HF985470.1:25265-25484 GCA_000432015.1 Clostridium sp. CAG:1024
GGACGGCGCTGCCGGTATACAGCCAGTATGCAAAGCCTGCAAGCAGCGCCAAAATCGGGACTGCGGTACAGACGATGCGGATCGTGCTTAGTTTCTTTTCCTGATGTTGCGTAGCGGTCATACTCCTCTTGTCGGTGATGCGGTCAGAACCGTCCGCGCCGCAGCGCTTTTGGCCGGGAGAGGATCTCTGCGTACAGAACGGCGTCGCGTGCGCGCGCC
>HF985471.1 GCA_000432015.1 Clostridium sp. CAG:1024
ACTCTGAACGAACTGCTGGTGAACAACGCCGATCTGCTGCTCACTGCCTACGACGGCCAACCCGGTGGCACCGTAATGACTTGCGAACTGGTCCGACGCTTCGGCATGCCGGTCATTCTGTCCGCTGAGGCTGCGGGCGATTGGTTGAATGTACAATGTACGGTATGCTGATATGGATGTGGTGAAAGTTGCATAGACAGATATGGGGAATACAGACTCATGTAAAAATTCAGGCAGGAAGAAGCAGCTTCGGGCTTTTCCTGCCTTTTCTGCTTATATGCGTATTGATTCTATGTACTATTCGGTAAAATGTAAAAATCTTTGCAATTTCCGACTTTGCAGGCTAAAATCACGTAAAATAAATGTGACAAATATGTTCAAACATGCTACAATATTTTCATGTTATGCAATTGCTGTCAATTCTCCTAACCTGAAATCTCAAAGCGTAAAGGAAAAAGAAAAAACACATGAAAGGCACATTTGTTAAAAGGCTCTGTTGTTTTTCTATCGCTTTCGTTAACTTGTTTGTAACATATTTCGCAACGCCCGCGAAGGTGATAGCGGATGAGATTGAAACGGAACGGAATCTTCAAATATATGCAGAGAACACTTTGTTCGGCAAAGAAACACAGGTAGACCACAGCCGCTTGGTTGGGGAACTTGTGGATCAGCGCAGCGAGAGCGAAAAGCAGTTCCGTCGAGCGGACGGGCTGACGGAAGCAGTGGTTTATCCCTATCCCGTGCATTATCAGGAAAACGGCGAGTGGAAGGATATCGACAATACACTGATTCCACTGGACGGGGAGGTTGGGTATCGGACAAGGGATGGAGCAGACGTGCAGTTCGGTGCGTCGCTGTCTTCGAAGGAGTTGGTACGCTATGAATGGGAGGGACAGCCCGTTGCATGGCGTTTTTTGCGCTTGGAAGACGGCGAAGCGAAAATCGTTTCAGCGGAGAGTGCGGAGCTTGCCGGGCTGAATAAAGATGAACGCAGGGACATGGAGATGCGCTTTCCCGAAACACTGTCCTCGACAATCGTGTATGAGGACCTCGAAAGCGGCGCGAGCATAAGATACGTCTTGACCTCGTATATTCTGACGGAGTATATTACACTGTCCGAAAAGCCGGAGGAAAAGGTCGCCTTTCAGTTGGAGTTTCAATGCGAAGGGCTGCAACCAATCATGGATGCGGACGGAAGCATTCGATTCATCAATGACACAGAGGAAACCGTGTTCGCCATGGGGATCCCGGTCATGGACGACGCCAACGGCGAACAGTGCGAAGACTTCGACGTCAGCCTCATGACCGCAGAGACGTTTGCGGAATGGATTGAGACGGAACAGGTGGCAAGGGCCGCGCGTGTAAACACAGACGCTTCGAACAGGGAAACGGAAACCCCAATCATACCGCCGGAATCGAACAGCGCTTCTCCGAGCAGGCGTACGCCGGTACAGAATGTCGAGGACAGCATAGCAGAGGAAACAAAGCCGGAAGAGCCGTTCCTTCCAATTCGTTTAAACATTGCCCCTGACGATCCGAACAGCGATATTGAGAGCATCCCCGAGTTTTATCAGCCGATGGATGCGGATGAAGCCATGACTGCTTCTCTGTTTTTATTCACAGACGGAGAAGGAACCGAATACTATCGGGTTTATGGCAGTTATCGGGAGGAAATTGGCTTTTACGCCTGTGATGCGTTTGCCGAAGACGTGATACTCGATACAGTCTTCACCGCAGAGGAGGATGTCGAACTATGGTCGTTCGGAAGGGAAGAGGAATTCCTTGCTTTGGAAAAGGAGGAAGCGGCCGATGAGGTCTCGGATGTAGAGATACCAATTGCAGAAGAGGGCGCTGCGGAATCGGAGACTGAGGAGCCTGAAGACGCGAACGCGTCGGCAGAAACGGAAACGGAGTTAACGGAATTGGATCAGGAAGCGTATATCCTGGAAGATATTCCACTTCCGGAGTATTCGCTTGCCGGAACGAACGAGTATACTTTTGTGTATATGATCGTGCCGGATATGGAGTGGTTGCTGGATGAGACCCGCGCATATCCTGTCGTGATTGACCCGGACATCCGGCCGACGTTCAGCGGATCGGTTGACGACACGTATATCAGTTACAGTTCGCAGAGCAGCAATTATAATACGCGGGATCGATTGAAGATCGGCGGAACGCCGCATTACCGTTCGCTGATTCGAATCAACGGATTGCCGTCGCTGGAAACGGGCGATGTAATCGTGGAAGCGACGCTGAATCTTTCCCGCTATAATACGAGCAGCGCGTACAATAAGGAGATCGACCTGTACAAGGTCTTGACGGCATGGGATTTCAGCACGGTCACCTGGAGCAGCTTCCAGCCGGACAGTACAAGCTCCGTTGAACGCGAGCATATCTCTGCAGTCGCTGCGACCTGCGGGCAGAACAAGTTCAATCAATTCGATATCACCGACCTTGTGAAGTTTTGGTACGCGAATCCGTCGCAAAACTTCGGCGTGTTGCTGGAATCGTGGAAGGAATCTTCCAACTGGTACACGGAATACCGATCTTCCAATTACAATTCCACCTATTCGGGACATCCGTATTTCTCGATCATCTATGTCAGCAGTACGGGGCTTGAGGACCGGTTTGCCTATCACAGCCAGAGCGCGGGCAGGGCCGGGACGGGGGCCATCAACGATTTCTCGGGCAACTTGACATGGACCCACGCGGACGCCTCGATTGCCAACGGTATTCTCCCAATCTCGCTTTCCCACGTTTACAACACAAACGATCTGACAACGGATATCGGGTATGGGTACGGCTGGCGGCTGAACTATTCGCAGTCGCTGAAAAAGGTCGAGTTGGAAAACCGAACCGAAACGGCAACCTATTATCAACTGACCGACGGAGACGGGACACGGCATTATTACAAGTACAGCAGTGCCAACACCTATGTCAATGAATTGGATCACGACAGTACCCTGACGATCTCGGGAAGCACAGTTACGATCGCGGATAAGGGCGGGAACAAACGGATCTTCGATTGCGATTCTGCCGTGGAGAATGGACGACTGACAACGGTCGAGGATGCGAACGGGAATCAAACACTGATTTCGTACAGTTCTACCACGATCACCAACCTGCAGATATCCTCGATCCAGGAGAAGCTCTCGGGGCAATCTGCGGGACAAAGCCTTACACTGTCCTATTCTGAAAACCGGCTCTCCTCAGTCGCGTCGCCGGACGGACGGAACGTAAGCTATACCTATTCCTCGGGCGATCTGACCGAAATCTTGTATGCAGATGGCAAGAGCTGTTCGTATGCCTATTCCAACCATTGCATGACGCAGGCAAGGAATATCGACAGCTACAATCTGAACTATACCTACAATTCCGCCGCGCCGTACCGGGTGACGAAGGTTGAAGAAAAAGCGGGAGCGACCACCGGGCAATATCTTTCGTTCGATTATGGTTGGAACCGTACCACGGTATGGGACAAGCAAGGACGGGATACGACCTATCAGTTTGACAATAACGGGCAGGCAGTCAGCGTGCGCGACAGCGCGGGAAACGCGGTATATGCGGCATATAATACGGACGATCGCACGGTTACACAGCTATCCGCCGTGTCCAAAATGCAGAGCACGGTGTTCAATCTGTTGAAGAACCATGGATTTGAAACGACGAGTTCCAGCGGAAACCCATGGACGAGAAGCAATACGTCCTATGTGACCTTTGCCTCGACATATGCGCACACGGGGAAGTACAGCCTGAAAATGGTCAGTACCGCAAGCCGCATGGTCAATGCGACGCAGAACGCATCCGTTACGGCAGGCGAGACCTATACGTTTTCCGCATATTTCAGCGGGCAGGCGGGAGCTAAACTGCAAGTCCTGAACGGAAGCGATGTATTGGCGACCTCGGATTCCGTAATGACTACCGGGACGGTTGGCGCGGAATGGACGCGCGGGTCGGTCACGTTTACGGTTCCGAGCGGAGTCACCTCCGTTACCGTGAAGATCGAGCTGCCGAGCGACAGCGCCGGAACGGTATATGTGGATTCCGCACAGTTGGAGGTCGGCGCGAGCCCGAACCGATACAACATGATCCAGAATGGCGACTTCTCGGACGGGACAACGGCTTGGACGACCAGTAGCCGCATCTCCTCCTCGACCGACGGTGTTACAACGGATAGCGACGCTTCCCATCCGGCTGCGTTCTCAAATTCCGTGTATCATATAACCGGAACATGTGATTACCAGAAGTATATCTATCAGGCGATCACCGTAGCGGGAAAGAAGGGGGATACTTATTCGTTCGGTGCATGGCTGCGTTCCGATTCCGTCCCATTGACGACCCAGCCCAACGGCAGCTCGACCCGGTTGTACGGGGTCAAGCGCATTTCAGTGGAATTCTTAAACGGTAGTAAGACGGTCAATACCGCGACGATCTATTTTAACGCAGATACGAACGATTGGCAGTTCGCGTGCGGCAGTGCGGTCGCAACCGGCGCATATACGTCGATCCGGCTCAACCTGAACTTCCATTACACGCGAAACGATTGCTATTACGACGGCGTTCAACTCTATAAGGAGGAGTTCTCGCAGGCGTATACCTACGATTCCTCCGGCAACCTCACCGGCTATACCTCGCTGATCGGGCAGCAGAACACCTTTACTTACAACAGCAGCAACGACGTCACCAAGAGCACCGACCCGCGCGGCAACACCACAACCTATACCTACGACGATCACCACAACCTCCTCACGAGCACATCCCCCGAGGGCGTTGTGACGTCCAACACGTATCATGACGTTGGCCTGCCCACCGAAACCAGGGTCGGCACTGATACAAACTATATCCGCAGCACTACTGCGTATGATAACGCATCCGCCCTCGCTACGAGCGTAACGGATGCGCGGGGCAGTGCTGTACTCACGCAGTATAACGCGGCAACACGCCTTGCAACCGAGATCACGGATGCAAAGAACAACAGCACCGCATACGGGTACGATAGTCTCAACCGCGTCAGCTCGATCATTTCGGGCGATTCTGGCGTGAGCTATACATATGCGAATGACAAGCTCACGCAGGTCGATGTGGACGGTGCGGTGCTCTATGGCCTAACCTATGACGGCTTCGGCAGAACAATCTCGACCAAGGCGGGGTCGTCTGCGGACAGCATGGCGGCACTCGCGACCAATGCATATGACGGTGATACGGGTCTGCTCACACAAACGCAGTACGGCAACGGCTTCACCGTTTCGTATGTGTATGACAATCTCGACCGCATCACCGAGGTCAAGTACGACGGAACGACCGTTTACAAGTATGTGTATGACGGTTCTGG
>HF985472.1 GCA_000432015.1 Clostridium sp. CAG:1024
GACCGCCGCGCCGACGCCGACCGCGACCCCTGCGCCGACCGCGACCCCCGCGCCCACGCCGTTTTCCATCGTGTGGATGAGCGATACACAAAATATCAGCAATTCACATCCGGAGGAGTTTTTCCTCCTGCGCGACTGGATCCTACAGGAAAAGGATGTGCGTAGTATTCGGTCCGTGCTGCATACCGGCGACATTGTCGGCACGGCGAACCGCGAGGACGCGTGGCAAACCGCGGATGCGGCCTTGTCTCCGCTGCGGGATGCGGGGATGGATGTCTTTCTTCTCGGCGGCAACCATGACAGCCTGAACGGAAAGTGTAAGGATTTTTCCAATTACCTTGCTTTTCGCGGCTCGTATGCGTCCGAGCAGGAGCTCTCCTATGCCGGCGGCCTCATCACCGCGCTGCCGTTTACTGCGGCCGGACGTGACTTTCTGCTCGTCGGCGTGAGCTGCAATCAGCTCAGAAGCGACCCCGACGCGCTGCAATGGCTGAACGATACGCTGGACGCATACCCCGACGCGACAGCCATTCTCTGCTTCCATTCCTACATGTACTCGCGGGATTATATCAGCGACGGCGTGATCGCGTTTCCGGAGCTGGTTGCAAAACACAGCAATGTGCGGCTTGTTCTCTGCGGCCATGCGCGCGGCTTCCTGAACAGGCCCGTCTCGTTCGACGACGACGGCGATGGCGTCGATGATCGCACGGTCGATCAGATCATGATCAATTATCAATCCGATGAGAACACCCGCCTGCTGTACCTTGCGCTGCTGACGTTTTTCCCCGAGGACGGGCGCATGGATGTGACGACCTATTCGCCCAAGCTGGATCGGTGGGGGCTGTTCAAGGACGGCCGCGATACGTTTTCTGTCGAGAATGTGTTTGAGGGTACGGTTGAAAAGGGGAACGATTTCTTTTC
>HF985473.1 GCA_000432015.1 Clostridium sp. CAG:1024
ACCGTCCGTTTTTTCGTTCCGAATCATGTGCGGAAAAGCGCCTTTTCTCCGTAGGGTTACCTCTCCCGCCGTGTCTTTTGTCTCGTTTCTTCTTAGAAGAAAAGAAGCAAAAGAAAATCCATTGCCGGAGCGTTGTTTTCCCATGCTCCCGTCGGTTGCGCCAACGTGCAGCGCAAAACGGACGGTTCATACGCGAACCGTCCGTTTTTTTGTTTCTTTTGTCTCTTTCCTTCAAGAAAGGAAACTGTTTCCCGCGATCGTCTATCCGATCAGGTAGCGCACCGTAACGTGCGCAGAAACGGCGATCGCGCTGCTTTCAAAGCTTTTGCCTGCAAAGGCGGTATCGTCGTAATCGGTCTCAACGACGCCGACCACACGGCCAAGCGTCACGCCCGTTGCCTCTGCCAGCACGGTCGCCTTTGCATAAGCGTCCTCCGTCGCGGCAGCCAGCGCGCGCCGATAGGCCTCGGACGCATCCGTAATGCTGTATGTGATGCCGCAAAACTCAAAATCGCCCGCCTGCATCAGCGCCGTAAGCACGGTCTCCGCCTGCGCGACCCGCTGCAAAACGACCGTGATCACATCCGCCGCCTCATAGTGCGTAACGGTCGTGGAGCCCTCCTTCTGTTTGGCCTCCAGCTCTACGCCGCGCTGCGTGATCTCAAGCTGCTCCATGTTCAGCGCGTGCGCCGCTTCGACCGCCTTTGCCGTCTGCGCCTGACAGGCAGCGGACGCCAGCTCCGCAGTCTCTCCCGATGTGGTAACGCCAAGCGTGATGGTCGCAAAATCCGGCGACGCCATGATCTCGCCCGTTCCGCTCACCTCGATCCAATGCTCCGCCTCGGCCGCCTCGTTGTTGACCACGACGGTCTGTCTTTCCGGCTTCGGCGTCGGAACGTTCACGATCTCCTCCTGCGACTTGCAGCCCGCGGCCGCAAGCAGCATCACGGTCGCCGCAAACAGCGCGCAGACCCGTTTCAAACGTTTCATGTCCTGTCAGCTCCTAATTGACCCGATTGATCGGCGTTCCGTTCACGAACGCCCGAAGGTTTTCGACGGCGATCCGCATGAGCCGCTGCCGCGCAGCGATCGGCGCCCAGGCGATATGCGGCGTGATGACGCAGTTCTTTGCATACAGCAGCGGATCGTTCTTGTTGATCGGCTCCTGCAGCGCTACATCCACGCCCGCAGCATACAGCTTGCCGGCGTTCAGCGCGTCTGCGACGGAACGCGGATCGATGAGACTGCCGCGCGAGGTGTTCAAAAGAATCGCGCCGTCCTTCATCTTCGCAATGGTCGTTCCGTTGATGATGCCGCGCGTTTCCACCGTAGACGGGCAATGCAGCGAGAGCACGTCCGAACGCGCAAGCAGCTCGTCAAACGTGACCCGCTCTCCGGGAAACTCCGGATGCTCGTGCCTGCTGTAGCCGATGACGTGCATCCCGAACGCGGCCGCGAGCTTTGCCGCAGCGCAGCCGATGCGACCGCAGCCGAGCACGCCGAACGTCAACCCCGCAAGCTCGATGAGCGGCGTATCCCAGAAGCAGAAATCCGGGCTGTGCGTCCAGCGTCCCTTATGCACCTCGCGGTTGTGATGCCCAACGTTCATGCAGATCTCCAGCAGCAGCGCCATCGTCATCTGCGCAACGGAGTCCGTGCTGTATGCAGGAATATTGCACACGGTAATCCCGCGTCCCTTAGCCGCCGTGGTGTCGACCACGTCATAGCCCGTGGCGAGCACGCAGATAAACTTCAGGTTCTTTGCCTTTTTCAGCTGCTCCTCACCGATGCGGCACTTGTTGACGAACACGGCGTCCGCGCCGACCAGCCGCTGTGCGACCAGCTCCTGCGGCGTGCGGTCATAGACCGAGACTATACCGAATTCACGAAGCGCATCCCAGCTGAGGTCGCCGGGATTGATCGAGTATCCGTCCAAAATGATGATCTGCATGTCTGCCTCCCGTGCTTTTGTCGTTGCGGATCCCATCCGTTGTCGTTCGGGTCGTTTCCCCGTTGAACATGCTGTTTTTGCATACCTATACAAAATTAGT
>HF985474.1:0-857 GCA_000432015.1 Clostridium sp. CAG:1024
AAAAAGAATAAAATGTAGCGGAAGCCTATCGAAAGAATGCTCTGCAAATTACAGCGATTTGGAGGAACTATGGAAAAGAAACGGCCTCGCGCCAGAGAGAAGCGGATAACGCCCGGGAGCGGATCGGTGTATAAACGCGGCAGCGCGCAGAAAACGGGCGGACCGGTCGGCAGCGGCTCCGGCTATCAGGAACGCAGACGCGGCGGAGAAGGAGGAACAGCGAGGAAGACGGTCACGCGCGGCGGGCTCGGTTCCGTCGGCTTGATCCTGCTCGTCTTGCTTGCGTTGAAGCTCTTCTCCGGCGGCGGTGACGCGGCGGGAGAATTGCTCGGTGACGCGGCGGGCGCACTGCTTTCCGGAAACGAGCAGCAATCCCAGACCGAGCTTGTCGAATACGCGGAAGACACTTCCGGTCAGACGCTTTCCGGCGTGCAGGCAGAGACGGCCGCCAATGCTTCCGTTTCAGGAAAGGCGCGCAAACGATATACGACCGTGCGCGGCGGCGGCAGAGACATGTTTACGATCATGGTCTACATGTGCGGCACGGATCTCGAGTCCAATTACGGCATGGCGACAAACGACCTGAACGAGATGCTGAAGGCCAAGATCTCCGATCAGGTCAATCTGATCGTGGAAACGGGCGGCTGCAAAAAATGGATGAACAGCGTGATCAGCAATTCCACGAACCAGCGCTATCAGGTCACAAGCGATGGGCTGAAGCGGCTTGACAAAAACGTCGGCAAGCGCGCCATGACCGACCCCGCGACACTCGCGGATTTCATCCGGTACTGTAAGGAAACGTTCCCGGCGGATCGGTATGCGCTCATCATGTGGGATCATGGCGGCGGCTCGCTCGC
>HF985474.1:877-16636 GCA_000432015.1 Clostridium sp. CAG:1024
GGCTATGGTTACGATGAGCTGTATGGCGCAAAGGGCGCAATGACGCTCGACAAGTTCTGCGATGCGCTGAATAAGGCCGGGTGTCGTTTTGATTTCATCGGCTTTGACGCTTGCCTCATGGCAACGGTCGAGACGGCCGTAGCAGCCGAGCCCTATGCGGATTATCTGATCGCGTCGGAGGAGACCGAGCCGGGCGTGGGCTGGTATTATACGAATTGGCTGACCAAGCTGTCGCAGAACACCTCCATGGATACCGTCGAGATCGGCAAGAATATCATTGATGATTTTGTGACGGTCTGCTACAAGAATTCTCCGTCCGATAAGACCACGCTGTCCATTACGGATCTTGCGGAGTTCTCCGGAACGGTGCCGCCCGCTCTGACGGCGTTTGCCGCTGCAACAAGCAAGCTCGTGGACAGCGATGACTACAGGATCGTTTCGGACGCGCGGGCAAACTGCCGCGAGTTTTCGCCGCAGAACAAGCTGAACCAGGTCGATCTCATTCATCTTGCAAAGAACATGGGAACAAAGGAAGCGCTGGCGCTTGCGGATGCGCTTTCCGGCGCGGTCAAGTATAACCGCACGTCGAGATCCATGACAAATTCCTATGGGCTTTCGATCTACTTTCCGTATCAGAAGCTGTCCGGCGTTTCCAGTATGCTCTCGGTCTATCAGAGCATCGGCATGGACGAGAGCTACGGCGACTGCATCAAGGACTTTGCGAGCATCGTTTCCGCGGGACAGGTCGCGCCCGCATCCTCCGGCAACTCCGGCACGGGATCGCTGCTCGGCGCGCTGCTCGGCGAGTACGGCGGTGCGCTCTCCGGCGGGAGCGCATCGGACGGACTGGATGTGGCGAGCCTGCTGACGAGCTTTTTGAGCGACGGCGATTTTGCGAGTATCATCGGTGGACGTTCGACCGAATGGGTAGATCGTGATCTGATCAAACGAAATGCGGAGCGGATCGCGAACACGACCCTCGCCCCGGACCGGCTTGTGTATACGGTCAAAAACGGGCAGGAGGTGCTCGCGCTGACCGAGGAGGAGTGGGGGCTCGTCCAGACCATCGAGCTGAACGTGTTCTATGACGACGGCGAGGGCTTTATCGATCTCGGCCTTGACAATGTGTATACGTTCAATGCCGACGGCGACCTTGCGGCGTCCTATGATGGAACGTGGCTTGCGCTGAACGGTCATATCGTTCCGTATTACCTGATCGATTCCGTCGAGGACGGCGACGCTTACTCCATCCGCGGGCGCGTGCCGGCCTATCTCAACGGCGAGCGCGTGGAGTTGATCCTGCTTTTCGATGACAGGAACCCCTATGGCGTGGTTGCAGGCGCGCGGCGTGTTTATGAAAACGGCGAAACCGATGCGGTCATGCGCGGATTGATCGCGCTTCGGGACGGGGATACGCTGGATTTCCTCTGCGACTACTACGATTACGACGGAAACTATCAGGCAAGCTATATGATGGGAGACCGGTTTGTCGTTGATGGCGAGATCGAGATCAGCAACGTTGCGATCGAGGACAACGTGTCTCTTGCAAGTTTCCGGCTTACCGACATCTACGGCAACGCCTACTGGACGCCGACGTTTACAAATTGAGTCCGCAGTCCGCAGGCGCGAGCACGCAGGAACACCGCTTTACACTTGCGTTTCCGTGTGCATTGCTATATACTACTAGAGAATTCATATAGAAACTGCTGCCGGGTAGTGCGATGCGAAAGCATCCGTTTGTACATCGCTAGGTCATAGAAGATGTACACGCGGATGCTTTTTTTGAAGAAAAGGACTTGCTGAAATATGAAAAGGGTGACCGAGTATTTTACCAGAAACGAACGCCTTTTGTAGTGTGCGTCAGTCGTCATGATCATCGTGTCATTTTGTGTCTTCGACAGAGAGAACTATGTAACGCTGGCTGCGTCCCTGATCGGTGTCACCTCCTTGATCTTTAATGCAAAGGGGAATCCGTTCGGCAGGCTGCTCATGATCCTGTTCAGCGTGCTGTATGGCCTGATTTCCCTCTCCTTTGCGTATTACGGCGAAATGATCACATACCTCGGCATGTCGATGCCCATGTCCGTGTTTGCGCTCATCACATGGCGGAGGAATCCCTATCAAGGCAATCGGGCGGAGGTCGAGGTCAATACCGTTGATCCCAAAGAGATCGTTCCGATGCTGCTTATAACGGTAGCCGTGACCGTGCTGTTTTATTTCATATTAAGCTGGTTTCATACTGCGAATATCGTACCGAGCACGATCTCTGTTACAACAAGCTTCTTGGCCGTGTATCTCACCTTTCGCAGAAGCCCGTATTTTGCTTTGGCTTATGCCGCGAACGATGTGGTCCTCATCGTTCTTTGGAGCTTGGCAAGCGTGGTGGAACCAAAGTATATCTCGATCGTTGTTTGCTTTGCTGCGTTTCTTGTGAACGACGTCTACGGTTATTTCAGTTGGATGTGGATGAAAAAGCGTCAAACCGCCCTTTTATAAGGCAAGCAGTCCCTGAAAGTCAAATGTGACAAACCTGAAAACTCGCATAAAATCCTAATAATATCTATTGCAAATTTTGAAAGACATGGTAGAATAACGATTGTAGGAAAGGAGTGGAAGCCGATGAATAAAAGCGTGTATTCCCTCGTATTGACAGACGATGTTGTTGCGGAGATCGACCGCATTGCATATGAAAACGGCACGAGCCGGTCAAACACGGTCAACCAGATCCTCGCGGAATATGTGTCGTACGATACGCCGGAGAAGCGGATCCGCGAGGTGTTTTCCGAGGTCGAGAATCTGCTGACCGGAAGCAGCCGGTTCCAGGTCATGATGCAGCCATCGGACTCGATGTTTTCTCTGCGCAGCGCATTGGCGTATAAATACAATCCGACGGTGCGTTACAGCGTCGAACTGAATCGGAATCTGCAGCCCGCGATTGGCGAGCTTCGCGTTTCGGTGCGCAGCCAGAGCAGCGCGCTCAGGCTCTATATGCTCCAATTCTTCAAACTCTGGTCGCGGATCGAGCAGAACCTTGTGGGGCATGTCGAGTGTGCCATGGCAGACGACCGGTATATCCGCCGCCTCGCGGTCGCGGAGGACCGCAAGCTCGATAACGAAGCGCTGGGCCAGGCGATCGCGGAATACATCCGCCTGTTCGATACGGCGCTGAAACTGTTTTTCAACCATCTGGATCAGCCGGAGACGGCGATCGCGCGGGTAGAGAGCCTGTATGGCGATTATCTGCGCAAGAACCCGGCGATCCTTTGACATAGGAGGTAGGACCATGAACGTACAGAAATTGACACAGAAAAGCATCGAGGCCGTGCAGGCCGCACAGCAATATGCCGTTGAGCACGGTCAGTCCGAGGTGCGGCAGGCGCATTTGCTGCACGGATTGCTCACGGAGCAGGACGGTCTGATCCCCAGTATGTTGCAGGGGATGGATGTGGATGTGAAATCTCTCCGGGCAGCCTGCGACGCGATCCTTGAAAAACTTCCGCGCATGAGCGGCGGCAGCGGCGAAGCCTACCTGTCGCGCGATCTGGACGCGGCGTTCCGCAGCGCGGAAGCAACGGCAGACCGGATGGAGGACGAGTATGTTTCCGTAGAGCATCTGTTCCTCGGACTGCTTGATAAGGCGGATCATGAGATGCAGGAACTGTTCCGCACATACGGCATCACAAAGCCGCGCTTTTTGGAGCGCTTGAAGGCCGTTCGCGGCAATCGGAAAGTGCAGTCGGATAATCCGGAGAGCACATACGACGTATTAAAAAAATACGGACAGGATCTTGTGGAGCTGGCACGGAACCAAAAGCTCGACCCCGTCATCGGTCGTGACGACGAGATTCGTAACGTCATCCGTATCCTGTCGAGAAAAACGAAGAACAATCCCTGCCTGATCGGTGAGCCTGGTGTCGGCAAGACCGCTATCGCGGAGGGGCTGGCACTGCGCATCGTCCGCGGAGATGTTCCGGATAATTTGAAAGATCGCAGCCTGTTCGCGCTGGATATGGGCGCGCTGGTCGCAGGCGCGAAGTTCCGCGGCGAGTTTGAGGAACGGCTGAAAGCCGTTTTGAACGAGGTCAAGGAGTCCGACGGGAAGATCATCCTCTTCATCGATGAGCTGCATACCATTGTGGGCGCGGGAAAGACCGAGGGCGCGATGGATGCGGGCAACCTCTTGAAGCCGATGCTTGCGCGCGGCGAACTGCATTGCATTGGCGCGACAACGCTGAACGAGTATCGCCAGTATATCGAGAAGGATGCTGCGCTCGAGCGCAGATTCCAGCCCGTGATGGTGCCGGAACCGACGGTCGAGGATACGATCTCCATTCTGCGCGGTCTGAAAGAACGTTACGAGGTTTACCACGGCGTAAAGATTCAGGATCAGGCGCTGATCGCTGCGGCTACCCTGTCCAATCGGTATATCTCCGACCGTTTTCTGCCCGATAAGGCCATCGACCTTGTCGATGAGGCCTGCGCGCTGATTAAGACGGAGATGAACTCCATGCCGTCCGAACTCGACGATGTGCGCAGAAAGATCATGCAGCACGAGATCGAAGAAGCCGCCCTCCAGAAGGAGACCGATAAGCTGTCGAAAGAACATCTTGCGGAGATCCAGAAGGAGCTTGCAGAGCTGCGGGAGCAGTTCTCCGCGATGAAAGCACGCTGGGAGAACGAAAAGAAGAAGATCAACCGTGTGCAGCAGCTGCGCGAGCAGATCGAGCAGACGAATGCGGAGATCACAAAGGCGGAGAGCGCATATGACCTTAACAAGGCGGCGGAATTGAAATACGGACAACTTCCGAAGCTGCAAAAGGAACTGGAGGAGGAAGAACGGCGAGCCGAACAGGATAAGAGCAGCGCGAGTTTCCTGCGCGACCGTGTTACAGAGGAGGAGATCGCACGCATCGTGGGACGCTGGACGGGGATCCCTGTTTCGAAGCTCATGGAAGGCGAACGCGAAAAACTCCTTCGCCTTGATGACATCCTGCATGAGCGCGTGATCGGCCAGAACGAAGCGGTCGAGAGCGTCTGTGACGCCATCCTGCGTTCGCGCGCAGGCATTCAGGACCCGAATCGTCCGATCGGCTCCTTCCTGTTCCTTGGACCTACAGGCGTCGGCAAAACAGAACTTGCCAAAGCGCTTGCGGAGGCTCTGTTTGATGATGAGAAAAACCTTGTTCGTATCGACATGTCCGAATACATGGAGAAATACTCCGTGTCGCGTCTCATCGGCGCACCTCCGGGATATGTCGGTTACGACGAGGGCGGCCAGCTGACCGAGGCGGTGCGGCGCAAACCGTATGCGGTCGTTCTCTTTGACGAGGTGGAAAAGGCGCATCCCGATGTGCTGAACGTGCTGCTGCAGGTGCTTGACGACGGCCGCATCACGGATGGACAGGGACGCACGGTGGACTTTAAGAACACCATCATCATTTTGACGAGCAACCTGGGCTCTGACCTTATCCTTGATGGGATCGGCGACGACGGCGCGCTCTCGGAGACGGCAAAGAGTGCGGTGCGGCAGCTGCTCAAATCGCAGTTCCGTCCGGAGTTTTTGAACCGGTTGGACGAGATCGTGTTCTATAAGCCGCTGACGAACGACGATCTGTTCCGGATCATCGATCTGCTTATCGCGGGTCTCAAGAAGCGGCTTGAAGCGAGACAGCTTTCCTGCACAATCACCGACGCCGCGAAAGCGTATATCGTCAAGGTCGGCAGCGACCCGCAGTATGGCGCGCGCCCGCTCAAGAGGTTCCTGCAATCTCAGGTCGAGTCCCTGCTTGCACGGTATATCCTCAAGAACGACCCCGAGCCGGAAAGCACACTGACCGTGGACTTTGACGGCGAGAAACTGTTCGTACGCTGAAACGGCGCGCGGCGCATGGAGAAAACAAAACGGAACGCGATGGCATCCGCACGGCTTCGGCCGTGCGGACGTCCCGCCTCCGGCCGTGCGGACGTCCGCCGCTTTCGGCCGGGTAGGCGCAGGTTCTCATGAATGCAGAGCGCATATCCGGCGCGGACAGCCCGGAAGCTATCTGCTTATCTTTCGCAATCTGATGTACTCGATAATTGCGGATGTAATGATCGTTACGATGATGATTACAGTCCAAATGACCCATAGGTTGTCGATCCTTCCGCCGCCGGGATCCGTTCCGTCTGTCTTAAGAACGTAAGCAGCAAAAAATCCGACCGTATAGGAAACAGATGTTGACAGCGGTATGACGGTTGCCCTGACAGCAAACGAAACAATAATCACTGCCAAACACAAAAGCATCAGGACGAGCGGCCACTGAAGCATTCCGTGGATACCGAGCAATACGTATCTGATCAAGATAAACCCAACAGCCAAAGTGCCTAAGGACAGAAGAGATCCTATCGTGCTTCCTTTCCGTTTGTTGCTTGCCATAGCTCCTCCCCCAAATACTGAAGTTGCGGTGGTAAGATTATATCCCAAAGTGAATAACAAAGCTGTGTTCCTTTTTCGCTTTCTCCATCAGCGCTTTGAGCGCTTCCGTACCAGCGGCGCCATCTATCAATTCAATAAACAAACCCATTTGGGCATCTATCCACCTTCTCAAATTCCGAATTGTTGCTCTCTTTGCCATGAAAATTATATTTATGAAACACCTCCGTAAATCACGATTAATCTGTCGACCAACCATTTTAGTTCTAGCATAGCTTTATGAATTTTTCTACCTCACACAAGCAAGACCTTGACCGCTGAAAAGCGATGGTAAAGCCCGTCCCGCCGCATGCGTTTTGAGTTTTTGTTAGACTCATAAACTGGAATTTGAATCCATCAAAATCTTAACCTGTTAGCGGCTGTTATAAGCCGTTAATAAAATCCTCCGAAATCCTTGAAACCAAAGGATTTTTCGCAGTTTGCTCACCCGTCTGCGTTATACGGTTTCACATGGTGTTATCCTTGCCCTCAGTGCCTCATAAGGGCAAAAGCAAGGGAAGAAAAATCTGGTAAAACAATATAACAACATGCGGCAGCTGGGAAACTGTGGCATATACGCGAACTAATTATACGGAGGATTTTGAATATGGACAAGTGCATTTATGATGAAAACAACGGTCTTTGGTACGAACTGCAAGGCGATTATTACATTCCCTGCCTGACGATCTCGGAGGAAGAACAACGGCCTATCGGCATATGGGGACGGCGACATCTAAGGTATATCCGAGAACATCGCAAAGCGCTCTATACCGGGTTGCTCCTCGACGGGAAGCTGAACGGCTACCTTGCCGATCTAAACGAGCAGGCGGCGGACATGTTCTTACGGATGGTAAAAGAACTTGTCGAAAAGGAAGGCATCACGGAAACACTCAAAGCAGCAGACCAAATGGAATGGGTACGGCAGATGAACGCAGTACGGGAAATAGCAATGGAGATCGTCAATAATGATTTAATCTATAACTAATGCAATATAGCGGTTGAGGAAAGCATCTCAACCGCTATTTTTAGTTCATTGCTGTCCTGTATTATCCATAAAAATCCGTAAAAGTCAAAGAAAGTCCTTGATTGTCATGAGATGAGATGATATACTTAACAAAATGGGAGGAGTATGCTATGGCTGATGAAATTTTTACTGTCGCTCAAACGGCACAGTATCTTCAAGTTTGTGAAAAAACGGTACGACGTCTTATTAGTGCAAATAAACTAATCGCCTCTCGTGTGGGTGAAGGAAATCGATCTCTAAGAATTAAAAAATCTGATATAGATGATTATTTAGCAGAACACGTCAATAAAACGAAAGGAGTTACTGTCAATGAGTGAAGAATTAATTCAGAAAAATTTGGTAGAAGCTCCTGAGAAAATGGGCGATTGGAATTTCTACAATATCGGAGCTACGACACTCAAGGCATTAAAGGGCGCAAAAATCATTCCTGACAGAGATTACGATGAGTACGAGACAAAAAAGCCGGATGCGCTTATTGTCAAAAAGCCGCTGGTTATTGCCGCAATTGAATATAAGGTTCCTGCACAGTTGCGCACAGACAAGCAAATTGAAAAAGCTATTGAACAGGAGCTTGGAACCGCTCAGGTTTTACAGGCAAAAGTATATATTATTACTGACGGCAAGAAAAGTATCTGGGTCAATCCCGCAAATGGTCATGAGATTCTGCAGGAAGACGGCAGTAAAATCACGCTTAATTTTGATAAGAACAGTGCAGAGTGTATTGTTCTGATCAATAAAATCAGAGCATCTATCAACGCAACAAACGACACTATAAAAGCCGCTGCTTCGGTTGATCCACTGCCGCTGGCTGAAAAAGTTTGGCAGGATTTATGGGCCGTATCTGGTGCTACGCCGGAGAATTGCCTATACACTTTCGTTGAAATCTTTATCTTCAAATATCTCAGCGACCTTGGGGTGCTCAAAGGTATGTACTCGTTTTATGACCTTTTGAGCAAGTATTCAGGAAATAATGAAAATGAAGTTCTTGAATTCTATGCCTCAACAATTCGTGTGAAGATAAAAGAGCTCTTCCCCGGCAATCCCAAAGATAAAACCACTATTATCAATGGCACTATCTTTGTATCCAAAGATGATAAGGCTGTGTCCGGATATGCGACTGTATTCCATAAGATTCTGAAGCGTTTCAATGATTTTGGTACGCTTGAAAACATTGACTACGATTTCAAGAGCAAACTCTTTGAAACATTCCTGAAAGAATCCATCAGCAAGAAAAACTGGGGGCAGTATTTTACGCCCCTGAAGGTCGTCCGTGCCATTGTCAATATGGCAGACATTGAACCTGGCATGAGTATCTGTGACCCTGCGTGTGGTGTTGGCAAATTCCTGCTCGAACCCATTTTGCATAGTCTGGATCGGCTGTATGCTGTAAGCACAGACGAGGCCGGAAATGAAAAGCTGCTGCCTCAAATCACCCTTTCCGGATTCGACAAAGGCTTTGACAAGGATGAGCAGAAGACAATTATTCTTGCCAAGGCAAATATGCTGATTTATATGTCCGGCATGATTAAAGAGCACCCCGGACTGACGAAACAATTCGCAGAACTGTTTAACAAGACCTTCACATTGCAGACGAACTCCATTCTCGGCACTTTAGCGAAGCCGATTACTGAGGAATATGACTTGATCCTCACGAATCCTCCGTATGTCATGAGTGGCAGCAGCAATTTGAAGGAAGAAATCGCCAAGGACGACGCTCTAAAAAAATACTTCTCCATAAGTGCCATGGGTATTGAAGGCTTGTTTATGGAGTGGATCATCCGCGCCTTGAAACCCGGGAAAAAGGCATTTATCGTCGTCCCGGACGGTATTATGAATCGCAGCAACGATAAAAAACTGCGTGATTTTATACTTGAACAGTGTAATATTGATGCAGTGATTTCTCTGCCGCTGAACACATTCTTCACTACCAACAAGAAAACTTATATCCTTGCGTTGACGAAGAAAGTTGCTGTGAATGTTGGTGGAATTGCTACGTTGCCGAAGCAGACAACGCCTGTTTTCACTTATCTGTGCTCTGAAATCGGCGAAACCCGCGATGTGTACCGCTTTGACATCGAACAGAATGATTTGGAAACCGCTTCTGATCTGTTCAATATGTTCAAAGGAGCAAAGGCAAAATTCAAAACGGATGATAGACGTTGCAAAATCGTCGATATTGATGACTTTTATAACAGCGTTCTTTGGTCAGTCGATCGTTGGTGGACTCGTGAAGAGAAAATTGAACTTGGCATTGTGGAAGAAACTCAGGTGATGTCGATGAACGACTTCTCGTCTCTTATTGGCGACATCTCTTCCTCGATTGCAGAATACCAAGAGCCAATAGAAGAATTGTTAAAAAAAAACAAAAATGAGGTATCCTTTCGGTTAGTATCGCTATCCGATGAAACAGCATTTGAAATAATAAATAGCTCTCTCGGGAAAAACAGGCAGATTCTTTCACAGATTGATACAAAAGACAGCCAAAAGATACCTGTGTTTACTGCCGCTAAATTCCCCGTAGCCTATATTGATGAAATTCCAGATAAAGTACCGATTGATGCCTCGGAAGAGATTCCGGTATTTTCGTTTGCTACAAACGGAGATGGCTCAGCCGGAACAAATTTCATTATTCATACTACGCCGTTTTA
Organism: Clostridium sp. CAG:1024; assembly: GCA_000432015.1. GTDB lineage: Bacteria > Bacillota > Clostridia > Christensenellales > CAG-138 > CAG-1024. Next base: position 11,001 of record HF985474.1, read on the forward strand.
TATTAACTTGGATAGGCTTGCAATTAGAGCAATCGACCCTAACATTTTGACTCGTTATATCCCAATAGCTCTTCGTTATATGAAAGAAGAATATGGGTTTAATCATGCGCATAAAGCAAACGTAACAAATATTAGCCAAGTCAGAATGAAAATTCCGGTCAATGATGCAAATGAGTTTGACACGGATATGCAGCGTAATGCAATTGAAACCAACGAGTTGTATTTGGAGTTGATTGAGTCTACAAAGAATAGTAAAGAAAAAGTCGCTTCATTCAGACCACAAACAATTGTAAGCGAATGTGAGGTTAATAAATTTTCCCTTTCATATCTTTTTGATATTCAAAGAGGTAGTGGGAAATACACAAAGAAATACATTCAAAACCATACAGGAGAATATCCTTTATATTCAGGAAATACCACTGGCGTATTCGCTACGATTGATTCGTTCGATTTTAACTGTCCTTGTCTATCCTGGGCTATTGATGGTTTAGCAGGCTTTATGATGATTCACAATGAATCCTTTTCCGCAACGAATCACCGTGGAGTGCTAATTCCCCATGAAGATAAGCTTGGATTAATTGACCTTCAATATATGAAATATACTTTGGAGCCGCTTTTCCGTGCAGCCAAAAAGGGCCGCGAGGGCGACAATGGAGAAAATGAATATACTACATTGCCTCCCTTTATGATAGCTGATATCATGGTTCCGGTGCCGGTTGATGGTCAAGGAAACATCAGTCTCGATGCGCAGAAAGAAATCGCCGCCAAGTATTTAGCTATCGAGCAGTGCAAGAATGAAGTCATTTCAAAACTTGATTCTTTAATCCAGCAAAAGATTGAATTATAACAATAGGATAAGGAAGCCGGGTACGCAAATACCCGGCTGCTGTTCTATGTACGCACCGCCGAAAGCGGCGGTGTTGGTGTCTGTTGTCTTATCGTTCGTCCCTGTCTCGGTAGGAACGCTTTGAAGGCTTCTGTGCCTCGTCCCGTATTCTGTGAAGCTGTGCCACAACGCTTCTGCGCTCCGGCGGCTTCTTTTCTTCGGCTGGTTTTCCCTCGACCTGCTGCTTCCATTCCGCAAGCTCCCACTCATACTGCTTTACTATGCGCTCAGCCTTATTGTAGGCGGCCATGAATGCCTGCCCGTCGGGGTAGCCATATTCGCGAACCATACGGGAAATCCTGTCTTTGAGATCGCTGACTTTCTTTTCGGTGGCCTCTATTTCTGCTTCTTTTGCTTTTCTCTCCTTACCTTTGAAAATGCCTGTGATTTCGGAAAGCTGCGCTCTCAGCTCCGGCAGCTTAGTGTCCTGTATCTGCTTGATTTCGGATGCACACTTTCTGAGCCGGTGCAAAAGCTCTTTCATCTCTTTGAATACTGCCATGTCGATACCGGGCTTCGGTTTCGGCGGCAGCTTTGCCTGACGGATCAGAAGCTCCAAAATCGACTTTGCTTTCTGTATGATGGTACGAAATAAGCCCGGTAGCCATCCGTGTTCGGAAATGGAGTATTTACTCCTGTTTTGGATCTCCTCGCGCTTGATTTCAAGTACCTTCTCCTCCGGTACGCCGACCACCAGTGCGAGGTCAGCGGTGCGGTTCCAATCCTGTCGTGCTTCGTTGTCAGCCCGTATCTCATCAGCCAGAGGATTATTCTTGCCGATCTTCTTTGTCGGAAGATACACACTGTTCTGGTCGAATACGACAAGCTTTTCTTCTTCTCTGACATGAAGGTTGATCTGTTCGGTCAGCAGTTCCTTTACTTCTGTCAGAAAGCCCTTGCTTTTGAAAAAGGTGTTCTTTGTCGTAAACATGTGCTGCTCGTAGATTTCCCCTTTGGGGATCACCGTGCAGCCTTTGCGGATCGTTCCATCTTCTCCTGTGATCTCTTTCTTCGTCCGCACCCGTTTCCCGGTCTCATCGAAGTACACAGCGCGGATGGCGATCTTGTTGTCCGGCGTTTCCAGTAGTAGCCGCTCGGAAAAAATCAGATGGATGTGATAGTTGGTTTTTGTCTTGTTGTAGTGGAGTGCGGAAGTACATTCCACTCCGTACTGCCCTTTGAATCTCTCGGTGAACTCTTTCAGTACCTCATCGGGATCGTATCGGGTGTAGTTCTCCGGAAGAGCGATAATCAGTTCCCTTGCTTCGATACATTTTCCCTCAGTGCCGCATCGTTTGAACTCCTGCCGACTTTCCCTTGCAAGGCACGTCCAGAACTCGGTATCAGCGGTATCGTAGACGGCGAACAGGTTTTCCTGTCTGTCCGGGCTTGCGATATAGCAGATGCGTCCTTTCAGATCGGGCAGCTTGCTCATCTGGATGAACGAATGCCGTGGCATGGTTCATCACCGTTCTTTTTTGCAACTGCATACGGCAGTTGCCGCTGCGGGGGTAGTCAGAGACCAACGGAGCAGCGATAGAAAAATGCTGCAGCATTTTTCTCTGTATCGAATGTGAGGCGGGCTGCCCGAACACTCGATACAAGCCCTCCGCAGGAGCGAAATACCCGGAGTACGAACCGTCAGGTTTGTGCGAGGGGTGTATTTCGCTCTCAGACGGCGAGGCCTTGAGAGAATGCTTTTCGTAAGCATCATACCACCTCCTTTACTTCGTCCCTGCATCGTAAGTTTCTTCCCTGGTTGACGGTCATGAAACGCTCCAGCGTATCCGTCCGGATAATGGTTTTCCGTCCGACCTTGAGCACCGGGAGCTTGCCCCAATCCACCAAAGCGCGCATGGTGTTTCGTCCGATCCCGGACATTTCTGCCGCTTCTTCAATGGTCATACCGATTTTTACAACGCTCATATCTTCTTTCTCCTTTCGATAGTGCTCATTCTGCAACGATGGCAAGTATAGTATACGCAATCTGCTATCACTTGTCAACTCATTTTGCAACGAATTAAAAAGAAAATATGAAAAAAGTTGTAAATTGCTATTGCAAACTGCAACGACATGTGCTATACTAACGTCAGTGAGGTGAATAAGCCTATGACAAAAGATAACAGCTTCACCGCAAAACAGGTCGGTGAAAGAATCAGAGAACGCAGGACGGAACTGCGCCTGTCCATGAGCCAGCTCGGAGACCGTCTCAGCGTAAACAAATCCACCATACAGAGATACGAGACAGGCGGCGTTGATCCGGAAAGAACGATCCTCATCGTACCGATTGCGGAAGCTCTGGAAACGACACCGGAATGGCTGACAGGCAAATCCGATGCCAAGGAGTATGACAGCTATACCCTGTGCAGGAAGGCCATCGAACAGCACATTTCGGACTACCTTGACAGCATGACAAGTGCCGTACAGGGTCAGCCGCACCAGCAGCTTTTGACCACCTTCCTCGGTGAGATCGTCGATCTCTATGCCCTGTTCTGTGAACACTTCGCAAAGGCAATGGCAGAGGTAGACAAGATCGCAGAGGATGAAGGACTGAAAGAATCTCTGAGACGGTATGCGCTAGAATCCGGTGCAATTACGGAAAAGGTCTATCGCAAAGAGATGGAAGCGCCCGTGGAAGATATGAAACGATTTATGGATGGTCTTTTACATATCTACGATGAGGGACGCACCAATGTAAAGATCGGCGACCTCCTCGGGATCAAGCAGGAAGCGATGAGGCGGCTTCCTGAAAAAGACGAATCCGTGGCACCTTGACAACAGAGTTTACCGGCTGATCTCAGCCGATAACGAATAAAGCGTATATGTCACAGACCCGGCTGCCACGGATAGAAAGGAGAATTATTATCTATGGCAAAAGGTTCTGTGAGAAAGAAAGGAAGCAAGTGGTACTACCGCTTCTATGTGGAAGATGAAAGCGGGAAGCTGATACAGCGTGAGTTTGCGGGAACGACAAGCAAGAGCGAGACGGAAGCCATGCTCCGCAAGGCGATGGAGGATTATGAGGCGAAGAAGTTCGTGGCAAAGTCCGAAAATGTCACTGTGGGACAGCTCCTGGATATGTGGGTGGAGGAAGAACTGAAACCCGGCAGTCTCAGTAACGGAACGGTATCTGCGTATCAGGGCACGGTTGGACGCATTAAGCAGTTTCCCATCGGAGAGAGAAAGCTGAAAACCGTCACACCTGAGCATCTGCAATCGTTTCTCGATCTTCTCTCCTTCGGAGGGATGGATGCGAACGGAAAAGAGGTTAAGCCCATCAGCAAAGGGTATATGCGCCTCTTCTCGGCGGTGCTGCAGGGCGCGTTTCGGTTTGCGGTATTCCCCAAGAGGCTTCTCAGCTACAATCCCATGCAGTATGTGGTCATGCGGAAAAAGCAGGAAAGCTACGAACTGTTCTCAGACGACAACAGCGACGAGCTGGCTGTTCCCACCATTACCTATGAGCAGTATGTGGCTCTGACGGACTGGCTCAAAAAGAAGAACAATCCGGCGCTTTTGCCCATTCAGATCGCCTACTTCACCGGGCTTCGTATCGGAGAGGCATGTGCGCTGACCTGGCAGGACATCGACCTGAAAGAACAGGTCATCACGGTACGGCGCAGTATGCGGTACAACGGGGCAAGGCACAAGACGGAGGTCGGCCCTACAAAGCGGAGCAAGATTCGCACGGTGGATTTCTGCGACACACTGGCGGAGATCCTGAAAGAAGCGAAGAAGGAACAGCACTTAAACCGCTTCAAGTACGGAGAGCTTTACAGTCTGAACTACTGCAAAGAGGTACAGGAGAAGGGCCGCAGTTACTATGAGCTGTACACGCTGGGTATGACGGAAGAAGTGCCGGAGGACTACAAGGAACTCTCCTTCATCTGTCTCCGTCCCGACGGGACTTATGAATCCGCAAACACGGTCAGCCTTATGTGCAGGACGGCGCAGGAGAAGGTTCCAGGCCTTGAGGACTTTCATTTCCACACACTCAGACACACGTTCACGAGTAACCTGTTATCTAACGGCGCACAGCCGAAGGACGTTCAGGAACTGCTGGGACATGCGGATGTGAGTACCACGATGAATATCTACGCACACGCGACAAAGGAAGCAAAACGCTCCTCAGCAAGACTGCTGGATAAGGTGGTCGGCGAGTAAAAAAGAAAAGCTTTCCCTTGTTTTGCCGGATAAGGGCAAAAACAAGGGAAAGCAGTCGAAAACGGAGCGTTGAAACCGCGATTTTCCTTGAAATATCAGGGATTATAGAGGATTGGGATAGATAAACTGGAATTTGTCAATCAAACGCAAGCAGGTTTCCGATGGGAATTGAAAAGCCAAGAGCCTTGTACATCTGTACGTCGCAATCTGCACATCCGACTGTTAGTGAGGAAACTCCGCTTTCCAGACGGGCAAACTGAACCAATTGATGCGCTATGCCTTTATGCCGGTATTCAGGGAGTATGTAGAAGTCCTCAAACACACCGCTTGGAAGATAATTGAATGTTGAAAAGCCAACCGTGACTGAACAGCAGCCAATTAAAGCCTTTTCATCATACGCGCCAAAGAAAAGGATACTGTTTGCTTTGATTGCTTCCGTCATCCGTTCTTTTCCCGCTAAATCAGGTTCATCTTCCTTGATTTCTTCTTTGTATAACCTTTGCAGTTTCCACAATGCTTCAATCTGAGAAGCATCAATTCTCTTATAATCCATCGTTATCCTCACAAATCCCGATTAGTAATATAT
>HF985475.1 GCA_000432015.1 Clostridium sp. CAG:1024
CATTCGGCTTTTCTTATCCTTGTCGATCTCCGCCCGCAAAGCGGAGATTTTCTTTTTCAGGACAAGCTGCTCGTCGTCATACCGCTTCGTGAGCATCATAAACCGATCGTCGGACAGCTTTCCGTTGGCGTTGTCCTCGTAGGTCTTGGAGAAAAGCCCGTCCAGCTCGGCACACCGGGCCAAGTTGGCCCGAAGTTCCTCCGCGCGCCGTGCGCTCTCACGCTCGGCCACTTCCAAGGTTTTAGCCATCAGCAGCTTTACAAAGTCCTCCTCCTTGTCCTGCAAGAAGGCCGTCAGCCGTCGAATCTCCAAAAGCATGACCTGTTCCAGCGCATCCACCCGGATATAGTGGGTCTGATTGCATGTACCCCGGTTGCCCCGATAGTTGGAGCAGTTGAAATATTGCAGCTCCGTATGCGGATGGTTGACGTTGAAATGCAGCTTGCGGCCACAATCCGCGCAGTAGAGAAGTCCGGCAAACATGTTCTTTTCCACCTTCTTCGGCTGCCTGCGTTTCGTACCCTCCCGGATACGCTGTACCATCTCCCAGGTCTGACGGTCAATGATGGGCTCATGCACGCCCTCAAAGATCACATGGTTTTCCTCGGGGTTTTCATACCGACGCTTATCCTTGAAGGATTTGGAGTAGGTCTTGAAATTGACTACATCCCCCATGTACTCGCGGGAGGTCAATATCTTGTTCACCGTGTTTGAGCTCCAATGATAGGGGCTTTCGGAAAAAGGCTTTCTCCCCGGCTTCCTGACGCCTTTCATCTTCCAATACTCCGTAGGCTTCAGGATTTCCTCCTGCTCAAAGATAGCGGCAGTCTTGTCGATCCCGTACCCGTCAATGCACATCTGGTAGATACGCCGCACCACGGCAGCAGCTTCCTCGTCAACGATCCAGTATTTGGGGTTGTCGGGGCTTTTCACATAGCCGTAGGGCGGCAGAGAAAGCGGGACACCGGCATTACCGCGCAAACGCTGGGAGCTTCGGATTTTTCGGGAAATATCCCGGGCGTACCACTCGTTCATAATGTTGCGGAAGGGCGCAAACTCATTTTCACCCTCGGCGCTGTCCACGCCGTCATTGACGGCAATAAACCGGACGCCATGCTCGGGGAAAAACTGGTCTGTGTAAATCCCTACCTGCAAATAGTCGCGGCCCAGCCGGGACATATCCTTGACCATCACGGCACCGATGTACCCGTCCTCGATGGCCTCGATCATTTCGGTAAAGCCGGGGCGATTGAAATTCGTACCGGTATAACCGTCGTCCACAAAGTATTTGGTATTGGGCAGGCCATAATCCTTGGCATATCGTGAAAGCAGCCGCTTTTGGTTGGCTATGGAATTACTGTCTCCCTGAACATCATCGTCACGGGATAGGCGGCAGTAAAGAGCAGTAATAATGTTTGACTGGCGATTCATTATTCCTCCTTTCACGCCGCCAAACAAATGCTTTTACAAGTATATTGTAGCATGTCTGGCGGCCCGTGTTAAGGATGTCGCGGGTTTGCGGATTATGGCTTATCCAGCTTGTTCCTGCTCTCTGAAAGGATCAGCCGCCGTACCTTATCCTCAACAGTCTCCTTGTTCGGCGCTTCGCCATAGATAGGCTTGACAGAGTATTTTGTATTCCCGACCTGATACTCGACGGGAAGCTGTACGACTTTCTTGTTTTCCATATCTGACGCTCCTTTCTCATTTTTCGGAGAAACAGCAAAGGGCAGCACGTGGCCTCCATGCGCTGCCTTTTGGTCTTTCCCCGGCACTTCGGGCCAACCTGGCCCGAAGTGGTCCGAGATCGGGATGCCGCGCCGGGGATGTTTGGGCTGTCCTAAGACAGATGGACCCCGGCGCGGTGATCCCTTTGCTTCTATGTTGTTCTGACGGCCCGGACGGGCGGTGGCAACCGCCCTCATAGGTATCTCAACCTCGCCCCATGCTGATGGCGCGGCGGTCAATGCTGTGAAGCGTTCAAACCGCAAGTATCATAATCCCACGCGCTGGATCGTCGCCCGGCGGGCCTGCCTGTCCCGCCTCGCCGCTGTCGGTGTTTGCCGCTCGCACCTGTCCGGTAGTTATCGCGCACCCGCGCCGGCTCCCCCCCGCTGTGAAGGTATCCGTGCCGTCGATATTCACTTGTCAAGGTTCATGCGGAAGAATTACTCCTCTCATTAACCTGTACGATTGAGAGGGCAAATCTCCACGGGGTCAGAGAATGTTTTTCAACATTTTTTCCATGTTCCTCAATCCGCGCTCGATGGAGTTGTTGACGGCGGTGAGCCCGACGCCCTCCGCCCGGGCGATCTCCGTCTGCGGCACCCCGAGGATGTAATGAGCATAGAGCCTGCGGCCCTGCTTGTCCGGCAAAGCGTCCAGCGCGGCGTACAGTTGCTCCATGGTCATTTTTCGCTCGTAGATTTCGCAGGGAGACATAGCCTGGAACAGCGCCGTCTGCTCAATGCCGTCCCCGGCGTCCAGCGAGTAGAACGCCTTGTTGTAGACAACGCGGCGGAGATAGTTTCGCTCCTGCCTCTCGGCCTCCTGGAGCGCCGCGGCTACCTCGTCGGAGACTTCGATGAACAGGTCGTTATGGTAAAAGGGATAGTAGTCCCGTAAATTGATGGTTTTCATTTGTTTATCCTCCGTTCAAATTTTTAAGGGGTAAGGGATCTGAACGGAGGCGCGGCGGGGACCGGCAGCGGGGAGGGCCCCGCTGATATACTTCGGGCCAAGATGGCCCGAAGTCCAAGGCATGAAAAATGCCCGCACGACATGAAGCCATGCGGACAAAAGAAACACAGTTTCTTAAAATGCCATATTTAATTTCATGTCCGTGCCCACAATAACCCGGTGGATGGTTTGCGCTTTTTTTCGCTGGCGATAAAAGGTGTAGCGATAGATGCTCCGGGTTAAAATGTTTGACATAGCGGCAATCCTCCTATTGCCGCCGCTTATTTGTCAGCTATCAAATTGTAGTGCAAGCATAAACGGCGGCCTTCCCGGAAAAGCCGCCGTCAAAAAGGTAATAGTCGGGCCAAGCCTGGACTACCCGCCGTCATGCGGCTTTTCCTTTTTTCGTGCGATCATTCTCATAAACAAAAACTCTCCTTAACGAAAACGAGCCGACGATTACAGTCAAAGGCTGTCAATCATCGGCTCTGCGTCTAAGCGTCTGGCTCTCATGGATGATATTGATTTTTCCTTGTTTTAGTTCGATCAGTGTTTCGTTCCGGCATTTCGGGCAATACAGAGGGAAATTCTTCAATTCAGTATCTTCCCGTATTCTAACCCTGGTTTTGCTCCCACAGAGAGGACAATACATCCAGTCTATAGTCAATCTGCACCCCCTCATACTTGCTTTTCTTACAACTTGCGATAAAGGATCTCGCCCTTTACTTTTAGCCAGGAAACGGCTGCTGTTGTTAGGATCGTTACAATAATGCAAACAATGACATTCCCGACGAAAAGATGTTTGGGAAAATGCTTTATAAGAATATAAAATCCACCGCAAGACAAAGCCATGCTCATCAGTGCATTTAGAATTGCAGGTATACTGCGCTTAACAATATATGTAGCGTTTTCCCAATCAAAACTGGGAAATAGTAAGTTCGCAATACACCCTGCCACCCCGATAAACGCGGAAAAAACAAGTGGTAGCAAGTATCCAGAAAGGATAGCTGCCCATTGAAGGTGTAAGCCAAATGCTAAAGCCGTATTGAGGACGAGTGTTATTGGAATAGACAGCGAAAGATGAAACAAGAGCTTTGCCTTGATAAATTCAAAAATACTTATAGGCATGGATTTTATAAGCTCCATGTTTTTCCCTTCAATAGAAATGCTTGGGAATGTCGTGCAGGAGAGAGATACCATAATTGCGAGAGCATAGACATACAGCATTTCACCGGATGAATAAGGGATTTGAAATAGTCCGCCAAATTGATAAATCTGTGCAGCGACATCTTCCTTTATTACAACGGCAAAAATAACAAAAATTGCCGCCATCATATAGCCGAGAGCGGTATTGATGACATAGACAGGAATTGAAAAATACCGATGCCGTTCCCGTGCAATCAGGGCACCGATTATGCCTTTTTGTGCAAAAGAATAAGCGCCTTGCAGAGAGACGGATTTTGTATCGTGCGAGAGATCACAGTACCAATGCCGAAATATGCGGCCAATAAGACAAGCCATTAAGTACCCTAAAAGCAAAACTCCCGAAAGATACAATACAAAGGCAAAACCTTGTAAGCTCACAATGGATTGTATTGCTTTATCGAGTGGCCCTTCCCCTGAGAACAGGGAAAACAGCGTGGTCGTTGAATCTTCTGGGGCAGCGGAAAAATGTAAAAAGATATACGTCAAATACGTAAATAGAATAATCACAGCCGCAACTGTTTTCAATCGGGCCAGCAGAATGGAGGGCTTGTGCATAATGTAGTAGATGCCTGTACCTATAATTGTCCCTAAAAGGCTAGGAATGACTGGTAAGAGCAAAACGACAACAGCCATTGCAAAATAATACAAAGGTGAGGTTTCCGCTGCTATACGGTACAAATGCACCATCGGGAACAGCAAGAAGCTGTTAAGAAACAGTTGGAGAATATAGAGAATAGAGAGTTTAGAAAGTGAAATGTATAGCATTGGAATTGGCAACGCGAGCTTTGCTTCAACATTTTTGTCAGATAAAAGAAGTCCGCTGCCCCAAAAAATACCTATGAAAAGATTGAGGACAACACTGACTTTCAACATTGGCCCGAAAAAGTAAGCAATTACTTCTTCACTTGTCCATGCGTAGGAAAAAACTGTGTGCAAAGAGTTCATCCAGTAAATGATTATCCCAATCACAACAGCAAAAATTAAAATGTACAAAGAAATAGCCTTGCTGCGCTGCGAAGGGTTACCGTAGCGCATTTGATTTATTCTGAATATCCGAGTAAAGTCATTTTTCAATAGACGGATCAAAACTTTCATTACTATTCAACTCCATAAATGCTTCTTCCAATCCCTCAACGCCGATAAGTTCTTCGGTTGTACCGGAGTATAAAAGCCTTCCATCCTTTATGATTGAGATTTTATTGCACAGTTTTTCAACTACATCGAGAATGTGACTTGAAAACAGTACAGAGCTTCCTTTCCGGCAGAGCATTTTCATTTGCTCTTTCAGAGCAATAAAGGCTTCCGGGTCTAATCCAACGAAAGGCTCATCCAAGACGAGTAGTTTGGGATTGTGAGAAAAGGCCGCAATTAAAGCCACTTTTTGCTTCATGCCATGTGAATACGATGAAATCAAGCCAGAAATATGCGGCTCCATTTGAAAGGCATGAATTAGCCGCTCTATGTTTTGCTTTCTCTCTTTTGCCGAAATCTGATATATGTCGCAAACGAAATTAAGATATTGCATCCCTGTCATATATTCCTCTAATCGCGGGGTATCTGGAACATACGCCATCTTTCTTTTACAAACTATTGGCTCTTTGACAACCGAGATGCCGTCCAAAAGAATATCTCCCTCGGTAATCGTGATAATCCCCATACACGCTTTTAGTGTAGTAGTCTTTCCTGCCCCGTTTTTTCCGACAAACCCCATGATGTCGCCATCATTCACGACAAAGCTCAAATGGCTGACAGCCTCTTTATCCCCATATTTCTTTGAAAAGTTTTTGATTTCAAGCATAAAAACCACCTGCCATCATTTAGAAAACAATCGAAATGAAAATCAAAAAAATAACCACTCCGCATTCAATTTTCATTTCATCCCCATGTAGATAAGCATACCTGTGATAACAAAGGCAAGCACAGGCGTAATGTAGTACAAAAAGGATTTTCCTTCCTGAGCCTTTAGCCGAAAAGCCACGATCAGGTTAATCACGCTGAAAGCAGCCGGGCCGCCAAATACAAGCGCATTTCGGGGCCAAAATGAATTAGGGTTTCCGGCGCTATCGAAATGAACGGGGACTGATTGCGGAAGTTTAGAATAAAAGCCGAGGAACACCGCAAGCGTAAGTATGCACAAAAGTGTGCTTAGGATGATGTGTTTTGTCGTAGATTTCATGGTTCATTACCTCCTTATACCCTTTTTTGTCTTTGAATGTACAGAGCCAACGAGTATACCAACGGAACAGCAACCGCCAATATGATGACCAGCGGAGTGGTTACTTTTGTAATATGATGTAGAGGATGAACAAGCAGTACCAGTCCGGCAATTATCCACGTATAACTGCCAAGTTTATGGGTTTTGTACCATCCTTCTTCGTCCTTAAAGAGCCATGGAAACTTTAATCCAACAAAGTAGTTAATATGATTTTTGGGAAAGTAGTTGCCGACAATAATCAAAATGATCCCTACAAAAAAGCAGGTAAAAGTCTCCGTGTTAATCTGAACAGGAAGAAAAGAGTCAGCTTGCAGGATAAGGCACACGACACTTGCGAGGGGCATACTCCATTTACCGATAAGCACCAATTTTCTTGCTGCATTTTGTTTCACTATGCGGATGTTGTTCAACGCAAAGTTCAGTGCAATGTTATAAACCGCAAAGATTATGCATTGAATAACAAGGGCTTGGTTTTCATTCCCATGAATAGTGTTGATAATCGCAGCGGTAGCTAAGATAGCTAAACAGACTGCGGTTGTCATTATCAGTGTTATTCTTGCGTTCCTATTCATCTTCATCGTTACTCCCCCGAAACTGCATGAGCCACATCATAGCGTCCTCGAACACAGAAGTATTTATTTCATAGTATATATATTTTTGGTATCGCGTTTCAAAAACCAAATCAGCCTTTTTCAAGATAGAAAGATGGTAAGAAATCGTAGCGTTTGACAATTCAAATTCTGCAACAATTTCTCCAGCGGACATTTTACGCCGCTGCTTTAGTAACAGTAATATATCCCGTCGAACAGGGTCGCTCAACGCCTTAAACACACTTGGCAGACTCACGGTATCACCTACATACTTCATTTAGAATTTTTTCTAAATGATATTGTACAGTCTTTTCCGCAAGATGTCAATAGCACCAGATGGACAAACAATGTGCGGGAAAAATGTAAACATCCTATAAATTGATTGGAAGAGTGAAATTAAACAGTCTCTAACATGAAATATAATACCGTTCAAATCGGGCCACCTGAAATATAAAATTACATAAGGTGGTGATGATATGAAGTATGAACGCGATGACCGCAAATTTGATTTTCACGACATTGGGACGGCTATCAAGCGCGCACGGGAAAGGCAGGGATTGACCCAAGAACAGTTGGCCTATATTATTGACCGTGACCCGCGCACCGTCATGTACCATGAAAACGACGGCCAGCATCCGAGCCTCAATGTTTTCTATCAGTTGGTGACGATGTTCGATATATCGGTTGACGAATTTTTCTATCTAAACATGGGCGCAGATGACGCTTGCAAAAAGCGAATCAATGTCATGCTTAGTTCCATGGACGCAAAAGACCTGCATCTTGTGGAAAACCTGATACGGACAGTCAAAGAGGCCAAAGAAGCGGAGGACGTGTGAGAAAAGCGCGGCCTCCGTTTTTCGTGCAGATTGGGGGTTTCGCTAAACGGCAAGCAGGGCAAGTGTATTGACACTTGCTTTTTTCCGGCCCCGGAGGGCCGGGAAAAATGCTTGTTGGGGAGCCTCCCCAAACCCGGCACTTCAGGCCAACTTGGCCCGAAGTCAGCCGCTTCGCGTCTTTTGGTTGCGTCATGTCGCTATCGCTCCATTTCCTTATTCCGGCTGTCGCCGGTTACGGCCAGCAGACGGTCAATATTGGCTTTGATCGTCACGATCTCCCGCATATCCGCCTTGGCCTCCTTGTACTGTTGCAGAGTATCCCGGCGCTCTGTCGTCAGCTTTTTACGCTCCGCTTTGAGAGCGTCCATGCTTGGCAGCTTTCCGCCGGCCAGCAGCCGCGAAAAGGCGGCCCGCGCCTCCCGGTGTGTTTGGATGTCGGCCTCATGCTCCGCAAGATATTTCTTGCTGTACCGTGACGCTTTGTAGCCCTCGAACACGCTCCGGGTCTTGGCATAATTCACCACCGCGCCCATGATCTCGCTGTTGCGCTGCAAGTCAGCGTCGATGTTCTTAACCTGCCATTCCAGCGTGTGAAAGCTGTCCGTGGCCTTGGCCGCCCTATCGGCAAGCTCCGCATAATCCGTCAGGCCGTGTTCCTGGATATAGGCCAGCGCCGCCGCCATCTGCTTGACATTGAACGTCTTGGCCCACCGCTCATAGCCGGGGCCTTTGCCTGCCTGCATACGAGCTTGGATGTCGATTGCCAGGCTGATTTTGCGCCGTGGCAACACCCGGTCTTTTCCGCCGAGAACGGCGCGAATATCCTCCGGGCCGTAGCCCATGCCGAGCGTTTCAGCCCGCAGCCGTGTAAATCGCTCCTGCCCGGGTGCCCGGAAGCTAATAGCCCCGCGCTGCTCCTTGACCTCGTATCCCGCCGTCTCCATACGCCGAAGGAAATCGGAGAAGTCGGCGGGACCTTCTGCCAGCACAAGATCAATCTGGAGCTTTAACTTTTCCTGATGGGTCAGCGGCTTATCAGCGCCCAGCCATTGGCCGTAATGCCGAAAACGCCCCTGACTTTTCAGCTTCGGATTCTGAATGACGGAAAGGCCGTGCTCAATACATACTCTGTCAGATAGCTTGCGCAGGGCGCGGGCCGAGCCGAGGAAATCCCGGTATTTTCGGGTGCAGTCCAGCGAGGTCGAATTGAAATAGATATGACAATGGGGATGGGGCCTGTCGGTATGGGAAACGACGAAAAAGGCATGCTTGCCCTTGGTCCAGCGCATAGCCAGCTCGTAGGAGATTTTCAGCGCCTCCCGATGATCTATTTCCCCCGGCGGGAAGGATTGACGGATCTGATAGCACAGCACATCCGCGTCCCGCTTCTGCTCCCGGCCTGTAATCACCTTGTACCTGGCCTTCGTCAAAAGAAACTCCGCGTCGGCGGTCCTTGGGTCACACTCATAGGCCATAATAAGCTCGCCCTGTTCCGTCTTGTCCGGGTTTTGGCCGTAGTCAAAGCGGTCTCTCATGGATTGCGCTATGGTCTCGCCTCTGCTGATGTGATGGGCCTTTAGATAGGTCGTCGCCATAGGCATCCCCCCTTAACAAAAATGACGGCGGCCTTTTTTCAGCCGCCGCCTTTGATGGAACTTCGGGCCAACTTGGCCCGAAGTCGTTTAATCGGTCAAAAAGCATTTCAGCGAGTAGTTGAGATCGGCCAGCTTTTCGATGATCCAACCAGCCACCGCGGGAAGGCCAAAGGGCGAAATCAGAAAGGCGATCACCATGCCGCCTATGCCCGCCGCCGTACCGCCGCCCGTTACCAGCGTGATGAAGCTCAGGATGCCGAGGATGGAGGCGATGATAGAAAGCGGCCAGCCTGCCAACGCCACAAGAAAACCCAGCACCGCTGTCAGCAGCGTCAGCACCAGGATGATCGGGAGAACAAGGATTTTCAGGATCAGTCTCATATCGTGCAGCCCCTTTCTAAAGCGTCTATGTTTATCCTACACCTATATTGTACCATGCCTCTAACGGGGCAACAATGATGTCGAGACTTTGCCGATCCTGTCCCCGCACTTCGAGCCAACTTGGCCCGAAAAATATATGGTTTTTACGATGTCCATCTGGTATAATTCTATGTATCAATTCAAGAAGAGGTTTTAATATGGCAACTACGAGAGCCTTAATTGTTGGAGTAAGTGAATACTCAAAAATGGGGCAAAAAAATCTTCCGTTTTGCAAAAACGACATTATCGCAGTAGAGCGGGCTTTTATACAAGGAATGAAAGTTGACCCGGCAGACATCATTGTGTGCGGACATACAGGAAAAGTAGCAGGTAATGACTTCGTTGATGCCTTGCATACCCTGTCTTGTATGTGCAACAAGGATGATACATTTTTGCTTTACTTTTCTGGCCACGGTGGAACGATTCTGGGAAGTCATCATTTGCTGCTTAGTGATGCCCAAATAAAAACGAAGGATTTGATTAGCTACTTAGAGGCTATTCCGTCGAAAAATAAAATCCTTTTTCTTGATTGTTGTATGGCTGGAAATTTTGAGGTCGATGGATCTGCTGTTTTTGATATAACCAGTACCGCAGATGAGTTTGCTGGAAAAGGATATGCGGTTATTGCATCAAGCAACGATGTGCAGTATTCCTATGGGCATCCGACAAAACCGATTAGTTTATTTACAAGTTTTTTATGCGATGCACTAACTGATACCCACATAGTTCGCGCAGGTAAAAAATCGCTATATGATATTAAGCGGTTACTATTTCTTTACATGGAGATATGGAATAAAAACAATCCAACAAAAAGGCAGGACCCCATTTATCGAGCGAACATTGGGGGAACGATACTCTTTGAAGTTGAGGACTATAAACCTTATGAGATAAAAAAGTATTTTGAAGATACTGAACAATATACCATCTACACAGTTGAGCCGCTTCATAATGGTATCGCCAAAAGGTATTGCGTTAAGGTGATCCTTAAACAGCCATTCTCCTTCTCGGAAATCTCTCAACTTAACCACGAAATCGTTAAAAAAGTAAGGTTCTTAGAAATCTACGGCAATTCAAATGCCCAGCGACATTGGCACGGAAAGCCAGCCAACCTTATTTTCTGCTATTTTGGATTTGATGAGTCGGACATCACAAATGGTAATTACATTTGTCACACAACTTGGGCTGATGAAACACAGGACAAAAAGTATTGGTATCGTCAGCAAAAAAACGCCGAAGTAATCAACGATATTCATTTCAGCATACACCCATATTATCAGTCGCTTAGAACTTTTACGATAGAACATACCGGCGACAAAGAGACATTGATCTCACATACCAAAGAGATTATCACGCAAATGATAACGCTTGCAGAGCAAACTATCACTATATATAACGAATACGTTAATCAAACAAAGGATGAAGGACAGCTTATTGCTGATATGGCACCAATTATTCCTCAAATAGAAAAGTTGTATTTTGCTGAAAGTGAGCTTGACATTCCGCCAAATGAATTAAAGGAATGGTCTCATCGTTGCAGCAATCTGGCAGCGACTATCCATGATTTTACTTTGTTCTATAACCAGAAATATATATCAATGCGTACCCCTGAAAACCGAAAGGCGTGTATGGATATTTCAGTCAAGCGATACTATGAGGAACTCGAAGAATTGAAAGCCGCTGAAAAAGAGATACTTGACTGAGAATCATGGCCCTTCAATTTGACGGTTTCCATATTATAGGGTTGTTATCTCCGCAAGCTGCTTCAAAACCTCTCCCGTGCGTTCCCACAGCGCGTCATAGTCCCGCCGCAGGCTTTCGATCTCCCCGGGATAAATCCCGCCGTAGGTATTGGCCTGTATCGCCACCTGGTTGATGTTGTTGGAGCAGCGACGCAGCAGGGACACCAGCTCCTTTACCGGGGCCAGGTCCACATGGAGCACATACCCATTCAACGCCATTTTTCGGATATAGGCGCTCATGTTCTGAACACCGAGGGAGGCCATACGTTCCTGTATGGCCTCCAGCTCGTCCTGTCGCACCCAAACGTAAATCGGAACGTTGCGGATGCGCTTGCGGGTCATCTGTCGTCACGCTCGCGGCTGCGCTTCTTGCGGGGCGGCTCCTTCACCTTGTCCAGCGGCTCCCGCCCCGGCTCGGGCACGGGGGT
>HF985476.1:0-13016 GCA_000432015.1 Clostridium sp. CAG:1024
GCTTCCGGCCGTCGCTCCCCCGTCGCGACCGGCAAGACCGTGGAAGTCCCCTGCACGGCGCTCGTGTTCGCCACCGGCGAATCCGTGGACGGCGATTTCTTCCGTGAGAACGGCATCGCGCTGACCGAACGCGGCCGTGCCGCCGTAGACGGACTGCTGCAGACGAACCTCGACGGCGTGTATGTTATCGGCGACGCAAACCGCGGGCCTTCCACCGTGGTCGAATGCATTGCGGACGCAAGAAAGGTCGCGGATGCGATCCTCGGCGCATATGAATATGAGATCCCCGCCTGCGCAAAGACCTGCGAGCAGCGCTGCTATGACAAGCAGGGGATTCTCAAGACCTATGACAGCGCGGATAAGGAAGCCAACCGCTGTCTTGCATGCTCGACCGTGTGCGAATGCTGCGTACAGGTCTGCCCGAACCGCGCGAACATTGCGCTGGACGTCAAGGGGCTCGACATGCCGCAGATTCTGCACATAGACCGGCTCTGTAACGAGTGCGGCAACTGTCTTGTGTTCTGCCCGTACGACAGCCGCCCCTACAAGGAGAAGCTGACGCTCTTCTCCCCGGAGGCCGCCTTCCGCGAGAGCGACAATCCCGGCTTCTTCCATCTTGCGGATAAGCGTTTCCTGCTCCGCACGGAAGGCGGCGCAGTTGAGATCGATCTCGATCAGCCGGAACACCTCGACCCGGAGATCGAGAAGATCCTGTTTGCAGTCCTCAACGATTATTCCTATCTGCTGGGCTGAGTGAAAGCAGTACCGAATCTGTGCCGGGGGACCTTTCGTCTCCCGGCCGCTTACAAAAGCGTGTGCTTTCATGCGTTTTTTCAAGCGAACACACCCTTTCCCGAACTTATCAAAGGAGCAAAACTATGGCAAGCTTTTTCGTCAACGGCACTCCTGTGACCGTCGAAAAGAATCAAAAGCTCATGCGCTATCTGCGCGACACGCTGCGCCTCACCTCGGTCAAGGACGGCTGCTCGGAGGGCGCCTGCGGCACCTGCACCGTTCTGATCGACGGCAAGGCAGTAAAAGCCTGTGTACAGCAGACCGACAAGCTCGAAGGCAGGCATATCATGACCGTCGAGGGCTTGTCGGACTTTGAAAAGGAGACCTATGCCTATGCCTTCGGCGAAGCGGGCGCCGTCCAATGCGGCTTCTGCATTCCCGGCATGGTCATGTGCGCGAAGGGCCTGCTTGACGTGAACCCGGATCCCACAGAGGATGAGATCCGCTATGCGCTGCGCAACAATATCTGCCGCTGCACGGGCTATGTCAAGATCGTGGAGGCGGTCAGGATCGCGGCGCGCATCCTGCGCGAGGGCAAAGTTCCCGAGCAGCAGCTTGCATGGCGTGTCGGCGCACGCGTCCATCGGCTCGATGTGCGGGAAAAAGTCTTGGGATACGGCGAGTATCCCGACGACATGTATCTGCCCGGCATGATCTACGGAAGCGCCGTGCGCAGCGCATACCCGCGCGCCAAGGTGCTCGCGATCCATACGGAAGCCGCACGCGCGCTGCCCGGCGTTGTCGCCGTTTATACTGCGGAGGACATCCCCGGTCTCAACATCGTCGGCCACCTTGTCAAGGATTGGGACGTTATGATCCCTGTCGGCAGCGAAACGCGCTATCTCGGCGATACGATCTGCCTTGTTGCCGCGGAAACGCCGGAGATCCTGGAGGAGGCTAAGAAGCTCGTCGAGGTCGAATACGAAGTGCTCACGCCCGTGCGTGATCCGTATGAAGCCATGGCCGATGGCGCGCCGAAGCTCCATAAGGGCGGCAACCTTCTCGCGCACAAGCACGTCAAACGCGGCGATGCGGATGCTGCGATCAAAAACAGCCCGCACGTTCTGACCGCGACGTTCAAAACGCCGTTTACCGAGCACGCGTTCCTTGAGCCGGAATGCGCCGTGGCAGTGCCGCGTGCGGACGGCGTACTCATCTACTCTACAGATCAGGGTACGTACGATTCCCGCTTTGAGACGGCGCCTGTGCTCGGTCTCCCGCTCGAAAAAGTCTGGGTCGAGAACAAACTCGTGGGCGGCGGTTTCGGCGGCAAGGAGGACGTCACCGTACAGCACCTTTCCGCGCTCATCGCTTTCCTCGCAAAACGGCCTGTCAAGGTCAAGCTGACACGCGCCGAAAGCCTTATCGTCCACCCGAAGCGTCATCCCATGGATATGGAATTCACGCTTGCGTGCGACAACGACGGCACCATTCAGGGCGTTCGCGCGACTGTCATCGCAGATACCGGCGCTTATGCCTCCCTCGGCGGACCAGTGCTCGAACGCGCCTGTACCCATGCGGCCGGTCCATACAACTATCAAAACTTTGAGATCGACGGCTACGCTTATTATACGAACAACCCGCCCGCCGGCGCATTCCGCGGTTTCGGCGTGACGCAGACGTGCTTTGCGATTGAGACGCTGCTGAATCAGATGGCGCACAAGCTCGGCATCTCTCCCTGGGAGATCCGCTACCGCAACGCGATCCGCCCGGGCCAGGTGCTCCCGAACGGACAGATCGTGGACAACAGCACCGGGCTTGTGGAAACGCTTCTCGCCGTGCGCGACGATTTTGAAAATGCCAAATATGCGGGTCTTGCCTGCGCCATGAAGAACGCCGGCGTCGGCGTCGGCATTCCCGACAAGGGCCGCGTGCGTCTCGCCGTACAGGACGGTAAGCTCCACATCTATTCGGGCGCTTCCTGCATCGGCCAGGGACTTGGCACGGTTCTCGTGCAGATCGTTTCGGAGACGACGGGATTGCCGCGCGATGAGATCGTGTACGAGCGTGCGAATACTTACAACGCGCCGGATTCCGGCACGACCTCCGGTTCGCGTCAGACGCTCATCACGGGAGAGGCTGCGCGCCGTGCGTGTCTGCTCTTCAACGACGCCCGCGAAGGGCGGCCGCTGTCCGACTTTGAAGGGCAGGAATACTACGCCGAATATCTCGCAAAGACCGATCCGCTCGGCTCCGACAAGCCGAACCCCGTCAGCCATGTTGCCTACGGCTATGCCACGCAGGTAGCCGTTCTGGGGGAGGATGGAAAGCTCGAACGCATCATCGCGGCGCATGACGTGGGCCGCGCGATCAATCCGCTCTCCGTCGAGGGGCAGATCGAGGGCGGCGTTGTGATGTCGATGGGGTATGCGCTCACGGAGCAATATCCGCTGAAGGATTGCGTACCGACGGCAAAGTTCGGTACGCTCGGTCTCTTCAAAGCAAACAACGTTCCGAAGATCGAAGCCCGCATCATCGAGAAACCCGGCTTCAAGATGGCATACGGCGCGATCGGTATCGGCGAGATCACCTCGATCCCGACAGCGCCTGCGATCGCGGATGCATATTATCAGTACGACGGGGCATTCCGCACAGAGCTGCCGCTTTGCAATACCCCGTACAGCAGGAAGAAATGAACGTTGTCTCTGCGGCGCGCGGCATAAAGATCATTTGACGGCGATTGATGCGCAAGCTAAAACGCTCTGCGTTTTCATGCAGACAAAACGGGCGGTTTCCACACGAACCGCCTTTTATCTTTTCATGCATCAGCGAATGCACATCGTCTGATCGGATATACGCCTTTCCAGTGCTTCCGTACATGCTTCCTCCTGCCATGCGGATCGGCGGAACGGGCATTCATCCGCATCTCTCCCTGTCCGCTTCTGAAATGGATAGCCCCCTATTTTCTATAGATAGAATGAAACACACCGCCGGGCAAGCGGTGTGCTTCTGAGAGGTAATCCCTATTATGGAAGCAGTACAAGGCGACGCGTCCTCCGTAAAACGAGCCGGTCTTGCATGTGAAACAGGGCGAGTTAAAACTCGGTGTCCCGCGCGCGGTTCGGATCGACCGCATGCAGGCACGCCATTTCTTCCTCTGTGATCTCCGGCATTACGCGATAGCGATCGCCGATGGGGAAGCCGGTGTTTTCCTGCACTTCTTCATAAGAAACGCCGGGATAAAGCTCTGCAAGCTCGAGCTTGCCGTCGCGCATTTCCATTACGCACAGCGGAGTAAAGACCTTCGCGACGTGACCGACGCTTGTAATGAAATCAACATGTTCCACAAACGTCCGCTTGTCATGCTTGGTGCGCCAGACCAGAGCGCGATGCGCATTCGGAACGAGCACTGCGCTTCCAGCGCCGCCGGGCAGCTTGACCTTCGGCTTCGCATACGAGCCGATACAGGTGTTGTTCAGGTGTCCCGTCTGATCGATCTGCACGCCGCCCAAAAACGCCGTGTCCAGCCGGCCGCGCGCGGCAAAGTCGAAAATGTCGGTCAGATTGAAGCTGCAGGTCGTGCCGTTGTAGAGATTGTCACCGTCCGTCGAAGTCACAACAGTCTCCGGGTGCATCAGATACCCGCCGGTGATGTTTACATAGTTCAGTTCTTTCTGCATCCCGCGATCGGCGACCTGGATCGCGATGTGCGGGATCGTGGAGGCAAGTCCGTGGAATACGCTCTCTCCTTTAACGAGGGCGCGCGCAATGGCGATGACCATCAGGTCGGCAGTTCTTGAAATATCGAGGCTCATGCGTCCTTCCTCCTCTCAATGCCGGCGGCGCGGAGCGCCGCATCCGGGTCCTTCTCCGCAAGGAAGGCGCGAAGCTCCTCGCGGTCCATGTCATAGCATCCGCTGACTGCACAGGGCTTTGCCCCGCCGGGCGCCTTGACGACTGCGGTGGTCAAAACCGCGGGAATGGACGCGCGGTTCGGATCCTCGGAAAAATAGCTGCTCGGCACGATCTCTTCCGCAGTCAGAACAAGCTTTTTCGCCGCGCGAGCGATCACCGTATCCTCATACGTCGGCCCGATGATGCAGCCGTTGCCCATCTCGTCCGCCTTCTGCACATGCAGGAACGCGACGTCCGGCGCGATCGCTCGAATAGCAACGAGCTCCTCACCGGTATACGGGCAGGTGACCTTGCGGAATCCGACCGCGTCCAGAAGGTCGGAGCCCAGCATGCCGCGAATCGGCAGGAACGGAACGCCGTATGCGGCGCCGCGCAGTGCCGTAATGACGGAATAGCAGGCGTTCTCGTCCGCCCTGACTGTCGCCGATTCCACGCCCTTGCGATACCAGCGGCAAAGGCCAAACTCTCCTTCATAGCCGACGAAACCCGCCGTAACGCGACTCGCCGCGCCCGCCGCGCAAAGAAGATCCACTTCATAGGCGATGGCCGTCTTCACAAGATGCAGATCTTTCTTATCCTGACGGATCAGTTCCTTTACCGCCGCGATAGGCGAGCGATACAACACATTGCCGCCGAAAGCGACCGTATCGCCGTCGTTTACCATTGCGACCGCAGCCGCGAGATCCAATAATTTGTTCATCGTTTCCTCCCTCTATCCGTTGAGATGGAATGTGTTTCTACATATTAAATTTATTTCAGCATCCCCGCCGCGAGCTGCACGGGATCCCAAACGAAATTAAACGGCGGCGCATAGCCGAGATCCGCCATGGCAAGCTGCTTTGCGGTCATTCCCGCAGTAATCGCAGCGGCACACATGCCGATGCGCGAAGCAGCGCCGCTCAAACCTGCGAGCTGCGCGCCGAGCAGGCGGCCATTCTCCGCATGGCAAAAGAGCTTGACCGTCAGCTTGCAGCCATTCGGATAGTACGGCGGGCGTGTCATTGCCGTTGTCAGCGCGGTCTTGATCGGAATGCCGGCCTCCTGCGCTTCGCGTTCATTGATGCCGGTACGCGCGACCTCGAGGTCAATGATACGGCACATGGAGGTGCCGAGCACGCCGTCAAGATGCGTGTTTTTCCCGGTCAACACTTCGCCAAGCACTTTTCCCTGCTTGTTGGCGTTGGTGCCGAGCGGCAGGAACACCTGCTTCCCCGTCACGAGGTTGCGGATCGTCGCACAGTCGCCTGCCGCGTAGATGTGCGGAACGCTGCTGCGCATCTGATCGTCCACAACGACCGCGCCGTTCTTCAGCAGCGCAACGCCGGTATCTTTCAAAAAACCGGTATTCGGACGCACCCCGACGCTGAGGATGACCATTTGCGCGGGATACTCGCCGTGATCCGTCACAACGGACGCAGCGGCATTCTCTCCGCGAATCGCCTGTACGCACTCCGAGGTCTTGAGGCAAACGCCATTGCGCGCAAGCGCATCCAAAATCAAATCTGTAAAGTCTTCGTCCATGACCAGCATAGGACGCGTCGCCATTTCGAGAATTGTGACACGCTTGCCCAGCCGCACAAAGGACTCTGCCAATTCCAGCCCGATGTACCCTGCTCCAACGATGACCACGTCCCGAACGGACGGCTGTTCCGCTTCACTGCGGATCTTTTCCGCATCCGCAATGCTCTTGAGCGTATGCACGCCCGAAAGCCCGATGCCCTCGATCGGCGGTTTCACCGGGGATGCGCCCGATGCTACGACCAGATCGTCATATGTTTCTGTGACCTGTTCTCCGTTTGCAAGATTCACCGCCGTTACCGTGCGTGCTGCGGCGTCCACATGCACCACCTCATGCAGGAGGCGCAGGTCGATACCGCTTGCGCGGAACGCGTCCGGCTTTCGGATCCGGATCTTGTCCGCGTCGTTGTTCACGCCGCCAATGTAATACGGCAGTCCGCAAGCGCCGTAGGAGGTCTCCAACGTGCGCTCAAAAACGGTCACCTGCGCGGCAGGGTCTGCTCTGCGCAGCTTGGAAGCGACGCTCATACCGGCTGCATCGCCGCCGATGATCAAAGTTTTCATAGTGGATCCTCCTTCGCTGTTGCTGTGTTTTGGAACTTTGCGGAGCAGAACCGTCGCCGGCCCTGCTCCGCATTGAGGCTTACGCCCAAGACAAGTATGCTTTCCTGTTTGCGATTAGATAAAGAGGCTCGCAACAAGGATCAGCGCCAAGCTGATGATGGAGACGAGGAAGCACATGAGGGTGTAGGTCTTGAGACCGCCCTCGGTGGTCAGACCGCCGATCTTCGTGGTGATCCAAAAGCCGGAGTCGTTGACATGCGCGCAGCCCAGAGAACCGGAGAACGCAGCAAGCGCAACGAGGATCGGGCTGACGCCCAGCGTACCCATGGAGGACACGAGGGAGATCGCGGTGATCATGGCGACCGTGCCGGAGCCCTGCGCAAAGCGGAGCAGCGCGCCAATCAACCAGACAAAGATGATGACCGGGATATGCGCGGATGCGAGCACGTTGCTCAGCACTTCGCCAACACCGGAAGCCGTGAGGACGCTGCCGAAGCCGCCGCCCGCACCGGTGATAAGCAGGACGGTACCTGCGGATGCAACGGAAACGGTGATGCTCTTTTCAACCTGAGCAAGCGTCATGCGCTTCTTGGAGAGGCAGACGATCATGGCTGCGATGACGCCGCAGAGCATAGCGATCTCTTTGGAGCCCAGCATCTTGATGAAATCCGGAACGTTGTCGTTGCCTGCGATCGCACCCCAAACGGTGGTGAGAAGGATCAGCACGATGGGCAGGAAGATGGGCAGGAGCGCTGCAAAGAAGCTGGGGAGCTTGTCCTCGGAGACGGAGAGCTCTTCCGCTCTCTTCGCTGCTTCCGCTTCCGCAATGGGATCATGCTCTTCGCAGGTCTCGGGGTTCCAGAACTTCTTGTTGCCAAGGAACACTTTGTTGTAGACGATCATCGAGAGGATGAAGGTCGGCAGGCCGATGATGATACCCCAGAGGATGGTCGTGCCGATCGGTACACCCAGCAGTTCGCCGCCGGTCATGGGGCCGGGCGTCGGGGGAATGAAGGTGTGCGCGATGCCGAGACCGGCGACCAGTGCGCCGATGAACGCGGGCAGGATCTTCTGGGAGCTCTTCTTGCTGAGCTGCTTGGCCAGAGGCGTGAGAATGACGACGCCGACATCATAGAAAACCGGGATAGAAACGATGAAGCCGGTTGCGCCGAGCGCGT
Organism: Clostridium sp. CAG:1024; assembly: GCA_000432015.1. GTDB lineage: Bacteria > Bacillota > Clostridia > Christensenellales > CAG-138 > CAG-1024. The sequence continues at coordinate 7,911 of HF985476.1, forward strand.
AGTCGGCTTTCTTTTCCCGAACGCCTTCAGGATCTTGTTGGCAATGGTCTGCACTGCGCCAACGTCTGCAATGAGCTGGCCAAGCATAACGCCGAAGCCAACGGAGAGACCGATGCCGGCGCTGATGTTGGAAACGGTCGCGGAGAGGCCCTCACCGCTCGCGAAGCCCATAAACAGAGCGCCGACAAACATTGCAAGCGCCGCGTTCATCTTCAGCTTGAGGATGAGAACAAGGATAATCGCAATCGATATTGCGAGCCAGAGAAGAACAATTGGGTCACCCATTTTTCAGTAATACCTCCTACTTTTTTGTTCCCTTGGTCTTTTCTGCAGGCGGCGGTTTCGCCGCCTGCATTCCTTAATGTTATTCGACGACCGCGCCGAAGCTGGCGGAGCGGACGGTCTTTGCATAGCGAGAGAGGTAGCCCTCCGTCACCTTGGGTTCCGGCGCCTTCCACTGCTTTCTTCTCTCTTCCAGCTCTTCATCGCTGAGCTTGACGTTGAGCGTACGTGCAGGGATATTGATCTCGATAATGTCGCCGTCGCGCAGCAGAGCGATCTCGCCGCCCTCCGCCGCTTCCGGAGACACATGGCCGATGGCCGCGCCGCGGGTCGCGCCGGAGAACCGGCCATCCGTGATCAGCGCAACGCTCTTGTCGAGGCCTGCGCCGCAGACAGAAGCGGTCGGCGTCAGCATTTCTCGCATACCGGGGCCGCCCTTGGGGCCTTCGTAGCGAACGATGACCACGTCGCCGGGGACGATCTTACCGGTCAGGATCGCTTCCACCGCGTCCTCTTCCATGTCAAAGCACTTGCAGGGACCGCTGTGAACGAGCATATCCGGTGCGACCGCAGCCTGCTTGACGACTGCGCCGTCCTTTGCGATATTGCCGCGCAGGATCGCAAGGCCGCCCTCGGGATAGAACGCGTTCTCCATGGTACGGATGACGTTGCTGTCCGTGATCGTGCAGTCCTTGACGTTCTCCCACTGGGTCTTGCCGGTCACGGTGGGCAGGTTCAGATCGACAAAGTCGAGCTTTGCCGTCTCTTTGATGATGGCGCCCAGTCCGCCTGCACGGTACATGTCTTCCATGTACATGTCTCCGCCGGGACGCATCTGGATGAGCTTCTTGGACTTCTTGGAGAGCTCATCAAAGTCGTCGATCGTGAGCTCGACCTTCGCCGCCTTCGCGATCGCGAGCATATGCAGAACCGTATTGGACGATCCGCCGATAGCCATATCGACCGCGACCGCGTTCAGGAACGCCTGACGCGTCATGATGTCGCGCGGCTTCACATCGTTTCTGAACAGCTCCATGATGGTTTCGCCGGTCTTGCGGGCAAGCGCCTTACGCTTTGCAAGATAAGCGGGGATCGTGGAGTTCCACGGCAGCGCCATACCAAGCGCTTCCGCGAGACAGTTCATGGAGTTTGCGGTGCCGAGGATGCCGCAGGCGCCGCAGCCGGGGGATGCCTGCTCTTCGATCTCGCTGACCTGCTGCTCCGTGAGCTTGCCGACGGAAACCATGCCCGCCACTTCGTAGAGGCCTGCGCCGTCAACGCGCTTGCCTTCATAATAGCCGCAGTACATGGGGCCGCCCGCGATCAGGATGCTCGGGATATTGAGACGCGCTGCCGCGATCAGCATACCGGGCGTGATCTTATCGCAGTTAGTGACCATAACGAGCGCATCAAGCTGATGCCCCTCCGTCATGGCTTCAATGGAGTCCGCGATCAGCTCGCGGCTCGCGAGAGGATACCGCATACCGGAATGCCCCATGGCAATACCGTCGCACAATGCGATAGCGGGGAACTCGAGTCCGACGCCACCCGCGGACGCAATACCGATCTTGACTTCTTCCGCGATCTCACGGAGATGGACATGGCCGGGGTTGACCTCGTTGAACGAGTTCACGATGCCGATCAACGGCTTCTTCAGATCTTCGTCAGACAGACCGGTCGCTTTCAGCAGGGATCGCTGCGTAGAGCGGATCACGCCGTCTTTGACTTGAGAACTGCGCATTCTGTTTCTCCTTCCTATTTGTGTGTTACTTAGTTATTTCTTCGCCTCAGCTTTCCTCTTGTCGAGGATCTCGTAGCAGATGTCGATGATCTGGTCTTCCTGACCGCCGATGACCTTGCGCTTTCCAAGCTCCGTGAAGATCTCACGTGCCGGGATGCCATAGCGCTCGGAGGCTTCCTTCGTATGCTGATAGAAGCTCGAATAGATGCCGTTGTAGCCCAGCGTGATGGACTCGTTCGTGATCTCGAGGGAATGGTGGATGGTCGGACGGACCGACTGCTCCGCAACGTCCATCAGCGCATAGATGTCCGCGCCGGTCTTGACGCCCATCTTGTCGAGAACTGCCGCGATGGCCTGAATGTTGCCGTTGCCGCAGCCTGCGCCCTGGCCTTCGAGGGAACCGTCGCAGTAAGCTGCGCCGCACTCAACCGCGGTGATCGCATTGCCGACGCCGAGGCCCAGATTGTTATGCGTATGAACGCCGATGGGCAGATCCACTACTGCCTGAATCGCATGGACGCGGTCACGCATGCCCTGCGGGGTCAGCGCACCGGAGGAGTCCGCGATGTAGATGATGTCCGCGCCATACTCGCTCGCCATTTTTGCCTGCTCCGCAAGTGCTTCCGGCGACGTCATGTGGCACATCATGAAGAAGCAGACCGTGGTAAGACCGAGTTTTTTGCCCAGCATAATATGCTGTTCGCCCGCGGTGACTTCGGTGCAGTGCAGTGCAACGCGCACGATGTCGAGGCCTTCGCCCGCCGCCATGCGCAGATCGTCCATGGTGCCGAGACCCGGAACCAGCAGCGCTGCGAGCTTTGTGTTCTTCAGCACTTTGCGCGCGCTCTGCATCATGGTGCGGTCGCTCTCCGTCGCAAAGCCGTACTCAAGGATGGAACCGCCAAGGCCTGCGCCGTGGCCGACTTCCGCCGCATACACGCCGCCCTTTTCGAGGCCCGCGCAGATGTCGGTGATGTTCTGTGCCGTGTACTTATGGAAGACCGCGTGGCTGCCGTCACGCAGTGTGGTGTCGATCAGACGGACACTGGATTTCATTTCGCTCATTCTTAGAACTCCCCTTTCAGCATCGATTCCGCATAGAGCTCCGCAACCTTGATCGCAGAGGACGTCTCCATATCCAGATTGCCGGCATACGGCGGCAGGAAATCGCCCTGGCCATGGATGGTAACGATCGTGGTGACGATGCCGTTGTCGTAGACCGGGCGCAGTGTCAGCTCATAGCCGGGGACGTATCCCTTGATGCCCTCGACCATGTTGTAAACCGCAGTGCGGATGGCTTCGAGATCAACGTGATCCGGATCCTTCGGGATGCAGTAGATCGTGTTGCGCATCGGCGGTTCAGGGATCGCCGGGTTAAAAACGGTCAGGACTTTCGCAGTCTCCGCTCCGCCGATGTTGACGAGAGCGCCCGCCGTGGTGCGGCTGTATTCGTCAATGTTGCGGCGGGTGCCGATGCCTGCGCTCGCGCTCGCAACGGAAGTAACGACCTCTGCGTACTTGATGGGCATTGCGTTATGGATCGCCCATACGATCGGCGTTGTCGCCTGGCCGCCGCAGGTGATGAGGTTTGCGTTGTGCAGTTTCTTCTGAATGCAGTCCTGCATGTTGACCATCGGCGTTACCATCTCGCCGATCGCCGCAGGCGTCAAATCGATCGCGATCTTTCCGAGACGCTCCAGAACGGGCGCGTTCGTTTCGATATGTGCGCGCGCAGTGGTCGCATCGAACACGATGTCCGCTTTTTCCGGATGCTTTTCGAGGTACTGTACACCCTCCAGAGAGGTGTCGAAGCCCAACGCCTTCGCACGAGAAATACCCGCGGAATCCACAACACCCAGCATGACTGACATCTCCAGCACGGGGCTGCGCATGACCTTATACATCAGATCCGTGCCAATGTTGCCCGGTCCCAAAATGCCGACTTTGATTTTCTTGTTTTCCAACTCTTTTTCCTCCTTTTCCGCTATGCGGAAACATTTTCCATTGAATTATGTCTACGAGTCTCACTGCTTATCATTTATATATCCTGCGGAATGAACCCGCAGTCGAAAACGTTCTATCTGTATGGCTAACTCTGAGGATTTCCCGCATAACTGTGTCGGTTTTTTTTGGTAGAATGCCGATAAATTTCGGGATCATTCGCTCCGGTTCGCCTTGCGGAATGCACTTTTGATTTCATGCTTAGAATACTATACGCGCATCAAAATCGCAAGAGTAATTTCAAAATTTGAATTAAGTTTCCGTATATCGGAAAAATACACTTTACTTCTCTTCACGCCTCTACTATAATGGTATCAGCACTTCAAACGACAAACAGGAGGACACGATTCATGGATCAAGTGTTGATTCAACAGCTTGCAAACGAACTGTTGGTTGCAGAAGATACCGCAACACCGATTCTTCCGCTGACCGACCGCTATCCCGACATCACCATTCAGGATGCCTACGCCATCCAGAAGGCCGTTATCGACCTGAAGCTCGCACGCGGCGAAGTTGTCATCGGCAAAAAGATCGGCCTGACGAGCAAGGGCATTCGCGACCAGGTCGGCGTTCATGAGCCGGATTACGGCGTCATGACGGACGCTGGCTGGGTCAAAGACGGCGAGTGCATCGACGCAGGCAAGATGATCTGCCCGCGCATCGAGGCAGAGATCGTCTTTGTTCTGAAAAAGGATCTGGACAAAAAGGTCGTCACGGCTTGGGACGTCATCGACGCGACCGCAGGCGTTATGCCCGCGCTTGAGATCGTCGACAGCCGAATCAAGGACTGGCGCATCAAGATCCAGGATACCGTCTCTGATGCAGCTTCCTACGCCCGTGTCGTCACCGGCGGCAATCGTCTCGTTCCCATCAACGATCTGGATCTGTCCATGATCCCGATGGCTTCGTTCCGCAATGGCGAGCTCATGTACACCGGCTGCGGCGCCGCCGTTATGGCCAGCAACCCGGTCAACTCGGTGGTTTGGCTCGCAAACAAGATGAATTCTTTCGGAACGCCCCTGCGTGCAGGCGAGATCATCCTCTCCGGCGCATTTACCCCGGTGTTCGACTTCCGCCCCGGC
>HF985476.1:13165-22224 GCA_000432015.1 Clostridium sp. CAG:1024
TCCCCATTTCTTTCTTCTGTTGTTCTTCAAATCAGATGCTGCCTGCGCTCAGCTCTCTCGAAATCTTCTTCGCAATATGAACCACGTCCGCGATCAAATTGTCGATCGGAGACGGCACACGCCCGATGGGAATGGAAATACTGATCGCGCCCGCACACTCGCCGCTGTTTTCAAAGAACACCGGCGCGCCGCAGCAATACAGTCCGTTTTCCCCCTCCATATTGTCGATCGCATACCCCGTGCGGCGAATGACCTCCAACTGCTCCCGGAGCTGCATTTCCGTACTGATCGAATTTGGCGTGTATTTTCGAAACTCGATCCTTGAGATGATGCTGTTCTGTTTCGCAGGATCGGCAAAGGCAAGAATACACTTGCCGCAGGAAGAAATCTGAATCTTTCGCGTTCCCCCGACCTCCGGCGTCGCAAAAAAGCTGCGATTTGCGTTGATCTTCGCGATACAAAGGATCTCGTCCTTATCCGTCCCGACTGAAAAATTGACCGTTTCGTTATACCGCTGCGAAAGCTCTTGGAGAAACGGCTGCGCCTTCTGCGCCATTTCCTGATAGAGCCGCACGTTGCTTCCAAGGATAAAACAGCCGATCCCGAGCCGGTATTTCCCGTTGTCGGCGTTTTTGCTGATGTATCCCACGCTTTCCAGCGTGTTCAAAATGCGGTGCGTCGTGCTGATCGGCATTTCCAAACGTTCCGCAATGGTGCTGATACTCAGCTCATATTCCGTATGTGAAAACAGCTTTAGTGCCGAAATGGCTTTAATGATCGACTGATTGTGATACTTATTGGATGGGTCGGCGTCTTTTTTCATCGATTATCCTTTTCCCGTTCTTTTCAGTCTGAACGCATATGATGTTTTCATATCGATAGCGGCGGACGAAGTCCCGGCTGTTTTCCTGCGCGCACAAATACTCGAACAATTCTATCGACTGTTCTTCTATTATAGTGGGAAATCGACGCTTTTTCAACTGCGGTTTTTGCGCGGTCATATGTCAGTGCCGCTATGCAGCCCCGGTTTCGGCCGATCGTTCCCCGGCGTCCTGCGGCGGCAGCAGCGTTTCTCTGCGCAACGCATAAAAGCCATAGCCTGCCGCATCCGCAAGCAGCCAACCGATCGGGATGGCGATCCAGACGCCGATCTCCCCCAGCGTCCCCGCGACCGCATAGGCGAGCGCGACCCGCGTGCCGAGGGAGATGACCGTAAGAACAAGGCTCATGCCGGGACGCTCAACGGCGCGGTAAAACCCATAGAGCAGCATCAGGCATCCGATGCCCGCATAGCAGGCGCCCTCGATGCGGAGATACAAAACGCCGCTGGCCAACACCTCCGTCTCTCCCGCCTGCACAAAGATCCGCAGCAGCGGTTCCGCAAAGCAGACCACTGCCGCCGAGATCGCACAGCAAACGAGAACGCTGGTGCCCGTCGCTTTCCGGAACCCGTTTCGCAGCCGCTCGCGGTGTCCCGCGCCGTAATTCTGCGCAACAAAGGTCGAAAATGCATTCGCGAAATCCTGTGCAGGCAGATACGCAAAGGAATCGATCTTTACAGCCGCCGCAAATGCCGCCATCGTGACCGGTCCGAAGCTGTCTACGAGCCGCTGCACCATAAGGATTCCGAAGTTCATCGAGGACTGCTGCGCGCAGGTCAGCAGCGACAAGTTCAGCAACTCCCGTAGAACGTCCGCGCGGAAATGCAAATGCGCCCGCGTCGGCAAAAAATCACGGCAACCGTGCAGCACATACAAAAGAAGTCCGATCCCCGCGACATACTGTGCCGCCACCGTGGCGGTCGCCGCTCCGGCGATTCCCCAATGGAATACCAGCACAAAGAGCAGATCCAATCCGACATTCAGCAGCGTTGCCGCGCCGAGGAACCAGAGCGGCGCAACGGAATTGCCGACCGCACGCAAAAAGCAGGCAAGAAAATTGTATAAAAACGTCGCCGCAAGCCCTGCAAAAATGATCTGCAGGTATTCGCGCATGTCCGCATACAGTTCCGTCGGGATCTGCAAAAAATGCAAAATAGGGTCAAGCAGCGCATAGGCCGCGAGATCCAGCAGCAACGTCACGGCAAAGATCAGGACAAATGCGTGTACTGCCGCACTGCGAAGCCTATCCCGATCCCGTTTGCCGAAGCAGATGGAGAACATCGCGCCCGCGCCTATGGAAAGGCCGAGAAACACCGACGTCAAAAACGTCATGAGCGTATACGCCGAGCCGACCGCCGCCAATGCGTTTTTGCCGAGCGCCTGTCCTACGATCAGAGTGTCCGCGATATTATAAAACTGTTGCAGCAGATCTCCCGCAGCCATGGGCAGCGCGAACAGCAGCAACGCTTTTGTGATACTTCCTTTCGTCAGATCCCTGTACATACGTCAACTTCTACCCGTCAAAGCGTTTCCATCGATTGTATCGCGGCGCATGGAAAAAAGCAATCCCGATTTATGGTTCGGAGGCTCCCTTTTGCCGTCTCCCGCAGCGTAGTGTGCCAGCCCTCCAAGTACGCTCTCCATGCGAACGCGCCGCCCGTTGTCACCGCTCCGTCCGGCTTCCTGTCAGAACGATATGCCGCCTTGCGCAGAAGCAAGGGCGCGCGCTCGAACCGTTGCCCTCATCCCGTGCGTCAGCCGGCTCGCACGACGGCTGCCCGCGGCGTATTTCCTTGTCAAGCCGCGACTTGTGTTTTATAATAGAAGTGATTGCAAAACCGTTTCATTGCGCGTCGGCCGCGATGCGCTTTCATCGATGACCACGAAGGATATGGAAGGGAGATACGCTGTGAAAAAAGAACTGGAATCCTTGTTGACCCCATGGAAGATCGGCAATGTGGAGATCAAGAACCGCATCGTCCTGACCTCGATGGGCGGCACGAACCTCTTTGGCTGGATGGAGATCAACCACTTTGATGAGGCAGGCGCACGCTTCATCATGGAAGTCGCAAAGAACAACGTGGGTCTCGTTCTCCCCGGCTGTCAGCCGGTGTACAACCCCATGTACGGGCAATGGCTCCACAAAAAGCAGAAAATGTACGACGATCTTGCAAAATGGATGCCGGAATTTCACAAAACCGGTGCGAAGCTGTTTGTGCAGCTGACCGCAGGTTTCGGCCGCAGCTTCACCGTCTCCGAAATGATGGAGAAGCTGTACAACAACAAGGTGCTGCGCGTGCTGTCCAAGCCCGTCATGGATCTCGACAAGATCACCGCAAGCGCAAGCCCCGCCCCGAACCGCTGGTCAGACAAGCTCCCCTCCCGCGAAATGACCAAGGCGGAGATCCAGCAGTTTATTGATTCCTTTGCAAAGTCCGCAAAGAAGCTGAAGGACGCGGGTGTGGACGGCGTTGAGGTCCATGCTGTACATGAAGGGTATCTGCTCGATCAGTTTACGCTGCACTACGTCAACAAGCGTACCGACGAATACGGCGGCAGCCTCGAGAACCGCTACCGCTTTGCCGCGGAGATCGTCAAGGCGATCAAAGCCGCCTGCGGACAGGATTTCCCGGTTTCGCTGCGCTATTCCGTCGTGTCCAAGACGAAGGGGATGCGGCAGGGCGCGTTGCCCGGCGAGGACTACGTCGAGGTCGGCCGAGACATGGCGGAATCCGAGATCGCCGCGAAGTATTTGCAGGATGCGGGCTATGATATGCTCAACTGCGATAACGGCACCTATGACGCATGGTACTGGGCGCATCCGCCGATCTACATGCCGGAGAACTGCAACCTCGAAGAGGTCGAGCATATCCGGAAATTCGTGGATATCCCTGTCGTCTGCGCAGGCCGTATGACGCTGGAAGCCGCCGCAAAATCCATAGCGGAGGGCGGAATCGACGGCGCAGGCTTCGCAAGAAACTTCCTTGCCGACCCCGCGTGGTTCACCAAAGTGCTCGAGGATCGTGAAGCGAACATCCGGCCCTGCATCCTCTGCCACAACGGCTGTTTCAACATGTGCCACTACAAGGGCGTGCCGAACGATCAGGATCTCAGTGACTCGCTGCACCTTGCACGCTGCGCGGTCAATGCTGAAATGATGCAGTGGAACAAGCATCGGATCCAGCCGACAGCGAGCCCCAAGACGATCCGCATCATCGGCGGCGGCATCGGCGGCATGGAGGTCGCCCGCGTTGCAAAGCTGCGCGGCCACAACCCTGTCGTCTACGAAAAGGCGGACGTGCTGGGCGGCACGTTCATCCCCGCCTCCGCAGAAAGCTACAAGGGCAAGCTCCGCGATCTGCTCGCATGGTATCGCCGTGAAATGGATCGACTCTGCATCGAAGTGCATCTTTCCACGGAGATCACGGATCTTTCCGCATTCGGCAGCGATCCAATCGTCGTTGCGACGGGCTCCGTACCGGTCGTGCTGCGCGGCGTTCCCGGCCACGAGCGCATGATCGAGGCCTGCGATTTCCTGAACGGCGCTCCGGTCGGCGAGAATGTCGCAGTCATCGGCGGCGGCCTGACGGGCTGCGAAATCGCCTATGAGCTTGCGCTGCAGGGCAAAAGCGTCTCCGTCATCGAGATGAAAAATGATCTGATCGCGCAGAAGGGCGTGTGCCTTGCGAACAGTTCGTACCTGCGCGAATGGTTTGCCTGGAAACAGGTCCCGGTCTATCTTGAAACGACGCTGAAGGAGGTCCGCGACGGCGCTGTCGTCTGCACGGACAAGGACGGCAAAGAGATCGAGATCGCCTGCGACTCCGTCATTTCCTCGGTCGGCTACAAGCCCGCGCCGCTCCCGGCAAGCAACGTAACGCTCGTCGGCGACTGCAAACAGGTCGGAAACCTGCGCAGTGTCATTTGGGGCGCATACGAAGCCGCGATGAAACTGTAATCGAATTCGCACTATGCAAAAGACCGGCGGCATGGAAGATCATGCCGCCGGTCTTTGTTTGCGCAAACATTTTCCCGTCTGCACGAACACAAACGAGCCCCGAACTCTTGGGGCTCGTTTGCGTCCGCCCGGCCGTACCGTTCGGGAGAATGGGGGGCGCTTATCTCTTTTCTCCGGGGGATCCCCCAAAGATCCTATTACAGAAACGCTATCATCTTGCAATACAGATCCGCGGCGCAGGTAAACTCGTCGCACCGGATCGGTTCGATAAAGCTTCGCAGCGGTGCCTGCGTCTCCCAATCCACCATCACCTGCCGATCGGCGATCTGCTCGAGCAGCGCGTCTCTTGTGATCGGATACTCCACATCGGCCATTGCTTTATGGATGTAGTGGAACAGTCCGGGATAGGAGGGTTTTGTCATTTTCATACCGTTTCCTCCTCTCGCTTCTGATATGCCGTATATCCCATTGACGGATCGCCCTTGCCGCCGCAGTCCGGACAGCTTGCTCCGCGATGACAGAACGAATACATGGGGCTGCTATGCACAGCCTGGCTGCGCATTCGGTCAATGATGCCCGGATACAGATCCGCTTTGATGATCCCGGGGCCGCCGTTGCAGGCTTCCGTGATGATATTGCCGTCGGGGCCTACGATCATACTGCGCCCAAAGCAGGAACGCGTCTCGTTCTTTGCAAAGCCCGAGCAGTTTGCTCCCACCACATAGACCTGGTTGAAATACGCGCTGGCACGATTTGTCAGCTCCCAGGCATTGTACCACGGATCCATGTAATGCGTCGGCCGGATAATGACGTTCGCCCCCCGATAGGCGGCCTCGCGCCAAATCTCCGGATAGTCACCGTCGGCACAGATGATAACGCCGAGGCGCGATCCCTTCGGCCCGTCGCACACCGTGCATTCCTTTCCGGGCACGGAGTTTTCAAACGGGATCCACGGGTTCATCTTGACATAGCGGTGAACGATGTCGCCTTGATCATTGATGACAAACGCCGTGTTGACATAGCATTTCCCGCTCTCGCTCCTGAGCAGGGGATTCACAACGCTCCAAACGGAAAGCGCGCGGCAGCGCTCCTGCACACGCCGGATCTGCGGGCTGTCCTCCTCTAGCATGGCTTCTTCAAAGTTCACCGGTGCGAAGCCCTGAAAGCATGCTTCCGGAAAAACCACCAAGTCAACGCCCGGAAAAGCACTCACAGCCGTGTCCAGATAGTCAAGCACGAGTTCCGTGTTCTCGTTTACTTCCTCCATGGTTTGCGCACCGATCGGAGCAAACTGTACGCAGCATACGCTAAGCGCCTCCGTCACGATCTTTCCGTTCAGTGCAAACAGGTTTCCGGTATTCATGACGTTTTCCCCCCTTTTTTCAATTCATACTCAGACCGTTTCCGCATTCTCGGAAACTTCATGGCGATCGTTCACCTTCAGCGCGGCAAGCAGTCGGTCAAACAGCGGAACGCAGACGGCCGACACGATGATGCCAAAGAGCGGCGGAATGCCGAACCCTGCGCGGTCGGTCACGAAGGCAACGATAGCACCGACTACATAAGCGAGAACCGGCCCGATGCGGAACAGCTTGAACTTGATATAGCCCAGCTTGGGCAGCTTGCGCTTATAGATAAAGAAGTAATCGCCAAGCATAACGCCACCGAGCGGCGGAATGAAGATGCCCAGCAGCACGAGGAAGTTGATGAGCTGTGCATAGAACCCCGTGACCGCCAGAATGATCGCGATCAAGAGACCGCCGATCAGGAACGGCGTTTTGTTCTGCTTGTTTGCCATCTCCGCGCCGGCAACGCCCCATGCGTATGCGCCCGCATGCGCCGTCGTCCAGATGTTCAGCGTGAGAACAACAAGTGCAAAGAAGATCAGACCCGTTCTCAGCATGACGACGATAAAGTCCGCTTCATTGTAGGCAAGGCCGCCGATGATGCCCGCCATCAGCATGATCGTATTGCCGATCATGAATGCGGCGAAGCCCGCAAGGAACGCCGTCTTTGCGTTCTTTGCAAAGCGGGACCAGTTGCATGCCTGCGTACCCATGGAGGCAAAGGTTCCGACGATCGCGGTCATCGCTGTCGCAACGCTCATCTCGGCCGTCGGAACCGCCTGCGTGATCGCGGCGAATCCGCCGTTCGCCTGTGCGGCAAGAATGGGGATGTAAATGACCAGCAGCAGCAGTGCCGGAACCGCAACATATGCGACCTTTTCCATCGCGGAGTAGCCCCAGATCGCAGTGACACCGAACACGATAGCCCAAAGAAGCGTGAACCAGACGGCTGCGTTCGGCAGATTGAACGCCGTTGCAAAGAGCTGTCCGGTATATGCGCTGACGTAAGCATACCAGCCGATCTGTGTGCCGCCGAGCAGCAGTCCCGCCCATTTGGAACCGCCGACGCCCAGCGTATAACGGGAAAGCATGACCGACGTCAGGCCCGTTTTTGCGCCGATCGCGCAGTTGAGTGCAACATACACGCCAAGGATCAGGTTGCCGACCAGCGTGATCCACAGAAGATCCGAGAACTTGAACGCCGTTGCGATCTGTGCGCCGGTGGACATCGTCGGAGCAAAAAACGTGATCCCCAGCAGGACCGCAGCGATCGAGAAAAACGATCTGCGCGCCGAAAGCGGAACGTGATCGATGGGATAGTCCTGATCGACAGGCTTTTCCTCCGCTTTCTTGTCGATTTCATTCGGCTTCGTTGACATTGTTTACCTCCACACATTACTATTCGTTGTTGTCAAAGGATACGTTCTGACTTGTTACTGTAAATTACGCGTAATTTTCTGTAACAAATCTATCACATTGTTTCATTTCTGTCAACATTCTTCTTTTCATGCCGACAGGAACCCGCATTTTTTCTTTGGAACCATGCAATTCGTTTTTCTTCCGGTCGCTTTTATGCTATACTAAAAAAAGTATACATCGATTTGAGAGGACTGGTCCGCATCAACATTCGAGAGATTGCCCGTCTTTGCAACGTTTCTGTTGCGACGGTTTCGCGCGCTGTCAACAACCCGGAACTTGTACAGGCTGAGACCCGTCAGCGCATCCTTCGCACCATGCAGGAGACGAACTATGTTTCTTCGCGGCGTTCAACCTCCGCCGGCGGAGCGGCTGCTTCCCGTATGCTCCTATTTGTTTTCGATGCTGAGGATTATGTCTTTTATGAACCGGCCTTCTCCGGTTTCTCCTCGGTTTTGCAAGCCTGTGATGATACGATCCTGTATGCGCCGATCAGCACGGATCCCCTATATCGAAGCGCGCAGCTTGAATCCTTGAGCCGGCAGCGTTACGCGGGGATCGTCTGGGCCTTGCGCGACTACCACGAGGCGGAGATCGCATGGTTTACCCGCAGCCATACGCCGATTGTGCTGGCAAGGAAATATGACCGGGCGCCGTCCGTTTACCCGCGCTGCTATTCGGACTTCAGCGAGGCTACATTCCGCCTAACCTCCCACTTGCTTTCGCTTGGGCGGCGCAAAATCGCACTGCTCGTTGAACAGGTCTCGTTCCAATTCGCCGCCAGTTATTGCGGCGGCTGGCGGCGCGCCTTTTTTGAGCAGGATCTTCCCTTCGACGAGCGCTGGATCCTGAACACGCCGAACACGGTCGAGGGCGGCTATCAGCAGGCGTGGTCGCTTTTGCAGGGGCCGGATGCGCCGGATGCGCTTTGCTGCGCCAGCAACGAAATGGCCTTCGGCGCGCTCCGTGCGGCCAGGGATCTCGGCGTCCCGGTTCCCGAGCAAATCGCCATCGTGGGCTTTACCGATTCCCCCGTCGCCATGCTGTCCGAGCCGGAGCTTACGACCATCCGGCAGCCCATTCAGCAGCTCGGCTCGATCGCGGCGCATATGCTGCTCGATCTCATCGATTCTCCCGCAGACGCCGACCGGCAGCCGCAGGAGGTCGTCCTTCAGCCGCAGCTCTGCATTCGCAAATCCTGCGGCGCAAAGCTGGACGGATCCGGCGAACAATAACGCTTGTTCCACGCAAGCTGCCGGCATATGTCTCTTTTGCCCGCCGGACGCATGTGAAAGCATGGCGGCGCCGCGTTCTGCATTCTCTGGTTTTTCCCAGGGACAGCCTCCGGCTGCTCCGATATTGTATCGGCGTTGGAGCAGACGCCCCACATTACTTTGGTTTTCATTTGACCGAGACGCTGTCCGCTCAGGGCGGCGTTTCCACTTTACAAGCGCAAAA
>HF985476.1:22275-28623 GCA_000432015.1 Clostridium sp. CAG:1024
ACGGCCTGCGGTATGCCCGCACCACGCCTTTCGAACGATCGGCCGTTTCAGCCGTGATATGTCTGTACCGTGACCGTATAAATGCTGTCGCCCTGCACATAAACGACTCCGTCAAGTCCTACAACGGAGACCGTTCTTCCTTCTGCGTCGATCAGTGTACCGGAATTGTTCAGAACAGTCACAATGCTGTCCCCGGTCACGACCCACTTGGACGTCGCGTCGACCGTCACGTTCACATACCCGTTCCCGCCGTCCCCAGCATTCGATTCATCGTCAACGATCGCTCCCATGAGCGTACTGCTCTCCGTCATGTTCAGTTCCAGCGTACTGATGCTGTCCCAGAGAATATCTCCCGTCATTTGCTGCCCGATCGCGGTAAACACGCAGTTTGCGCCGTTGCCGCCCGCCTGCCCCCAGCCGCGTTTGTTGCTGTTGCCCGTGCATTTCAGAAAGAAATCCGGTGTACCCGCAGTTTTGATCTCTACGGATCGCAGCGTAAAGGAACTGGAGGTATTGGTGGTATAGAATAGTCCTCCCGCCATGCTCGTCAAGCTGCCGCCCGACATTTCAAAGCTGCCGCTGCCGATCTCCGCGTCTCCGGACATGCTTTGATACAGAATAACGGACCACTTGCAATCGTTCTGGTCGTTATCCGGCATGGAAGATGTCACGTCACAATTCGACAGCTTCAGAGAATTCTTGCCCTCGGTGCACACCGCTTCCGACCCGTTTGCAAGGAGCACTGCGTTGGAGACTGTAATGTCCGCCGTGGAATACACAGCCGGAGAGCCTGTCCCATTGGACGTATATGTGCCGCCGTCCACTGTCATGGTACCGGAGCCGCGATCGCTGCGGATCGCCGCGGAAGAAGAGCCGTAGGTCTCGACCGTCAGGTTTTTCGCGTGCAGCGTGCCGCCTCCCGCAACGTGGATGCCGCCGGACGTGTCCTGCTTCGTAATGATGACCGTATCGGCTACGTTCGCGACCCCGCCGCCATATGCAAAAACGCCCGCACCGCCAGCGGAATCCGTGGTGACGGCGCTGTCGGACAGGTTCAGCGTCCCATCCGTAACGAGATAGGCAGCCCCTATGCCGTAAAAACTCGCGTTGTCACCGCCTGTACTATCGACGGAGGTCCTGTCAGCCGTAATACCGCGCAATGTGACCGCTGCGCCATTCGACACCCAAGCGATGCACTCGTCGGTTCCGACCGACATCTGCGTCACGGACGTCTCCGAGGCATCCTCTGTATAATGGTTCTCCGCGGCATATTCCGTCGGGGCGGAATCTGTGCCGCCCGATCCGCTCATTTTTTCCATGCCCCCCGGTCCGGCCATGCCGTTCTGCATGTCTACCGTGATCGCTACCGCCAGCAGCGTATCGCCGTCTGCCGTGAATGTAACGACGGAGAATTCCTTCAGGGCAGACAGCGCAGCAGAATTTCCGTCCGCATCGAGAATGCCGGTTTGACTCGTCACCGTATATACCGTACCGTTCCCGGCGTTCGGCGCTTTCCCGTTCTCGGGCGCTTCCGGCGGCTGCTGCATCTCCGTGCTCCCCTCCGGCTTTTCCGGCGGCTGTCCTTCAGTGCCTGCGGTGGACGCGGTCATCGTCTCGATCGTGATTTGCCCGGCGTCAATATCGATGTGCAGGATCCTGCCGGTTTGCTGCACACGCTCCACG
This sequence comes from Clostridium sp. CAG:1024, assembly GCA_000432015.1. GTDB lineage: Bacteria > Bacillota > Clostridia > Christensenellales > CAG-138 > CAG-1024. The sequence goes on from HF985476.1 coordinate 23,959, forward strand.
TTGTCCGCAGTCTGCGCCGTATTGCCGTTACCGCATGCCGCCAGCAGCAGCGTCCATATTGCAAATACCGCACACATACATAACGATCAAACGCAATTTTCTTTCTTTCATAGCGTCTCAAACCTCCTGTCGTTTCCTTCCAGACCTATAATACAGCATGATTTGGAGATCCCCTTTGTTTTCCTGTGTATCCTTTGTGAAGAACCCCGCAAAACATATGGCAGGCTGCTCCGTACAAATGCGCGCGGCCACAGTCTTCGCACCCTTGTCTGCGGCGGTGTCGCCCTGTCTGGCCATTTGACAAGTGTATTTGTAACTGCTAACATATGGTATCATATCGATTTCTGAGGAACAGTTTTGCGGAACAATGGCGGCGCAGTGCTTTACAGCGCGCTGCGGCTGTTTTCCGCGTAGGATTGGAGGCCACGATTTGATGCTGCGCCGTGTCGCTTTGCTGCTGTTGTGCTGTGCCGTTCTTTTGACAGACCTCTCCTCCGCAAGGGCGGATCACCCAGACCTTCCGGATACGCCGTCCACCGCTGCAAGCGACCGTGAAGCGTCCGATGCCGCTCCCCCCGNNGATGCCGCTCCCCCCGCTGCGTCTGCCGAAGCCGTCTCCGTTTCTTCGGAATGCGTGTATTCTCTTCCGAAACGCGGCTTCGCAGCGCACAATCTCTATGACGATAAATACACCTCGAACCTGCGCGTCCGCGCGGGTGCGCGCATCGCAATCTCCTTTGCCCCCGACCTCGGCGCCGCGGCGCTGTACCTTTCCTTCTTCACCCGTCCAACGGCATATGAAGTCTTGCAGTACGATGCCTCTGGAGCGCTGCTTCAGACCGATACGCCGGATCCTGCGCTGCTCGTGCAGTGGCTCCCGCTGCTTCCGGAGGCCGTTCGGGTCGAGATCGTCGCGACCGAAGCATACCATATCTCCGACTGTATGATCTTTAGCCACGGCGCGCTGCCCGCCTTCCTGCACGATTGGTCGCCGACGCCGGATAAGCTCGATTTTCTTGTCATATCCGCACATCCGGACGACGACCAGCTGTTTCTCGGCGCAGTCGCGCCCATCTACTGCGGCCGGGACGGATTGACCGGCACAACGCTGTTCATGACCTGCAAGACCCGCCGCCGTTACACAGAGGCGCTCAACGGCTGCTGGACTGCGGGAATCCGCTGCATGCCGCTGTTTTGCTGGTTTTTGGACGGGCGGCCGGATGAAAACAAGATCTGGAAGCATTGGGATTACGACGAAGTTCTCACCGGCGTGGTACGTATGCTGCGCCGCGTCAAGCCGGAGGTCGTCGTCACGCATGATTTTAACGGCGAATACGGTCAGCCTCTGCATAAAGCCACGGCGGCGGTCGTCGCAGCAGCCCTTCCGCTTGCTGCGGATCCATCCTACGATCCCGACTCCGCGGCAGACTATGGCGCATGGCAGGTCAAAAAGCTCTATATTCATCTCTATGCCGAACAGCCGCTCACGCTGGACACACGCGCGCCCATCCCGTTTTTCTCCGGCCTGAGTGCAAAGGACGTCGCACAGCTCGGCTGGGAGCAGCACGTCTCGGAACGCAAGCGGCTCTGGTTTGAAGTGGAGGACACCGGGCGCTGGAGCATTGCCGAGTATGGCTTGTACTACAGCGCCGTCGGCCCGGACTCGGGAATCAACGACATGTTCGAGCATATCCCTGCGGAATCGCTGACGACCTATTCCGCGCCTGCGCCTTCTCCTGCGCACTGACCGTTCCCGCCATACTGTGCGCGGCGGTCGTTAAAATTGAGCGCAGCGGACGGTCAAGGAACGTTTCTTCCGAGGTCGATCGGCTATCTCCCACGCATTCATTTGAAACAAAACTCGGACGGTTCGTATGTGAGCCGTCCGAGTTGCATTGTACGCCGAGATACAGGCAAGGATATCAATCCTTTATCGCCACATTCAAAATCAGATAAGGTTTTCGCCCAGTAACAATACCTCGAACGCAAATAAACCCATTATAATCCATTGAATGAATTGTATATTCAAATAATTTCTCAGCGTTGTTTTTAGCTAAGATAAAAGATACTTTGTTTAATAATTCATACAATGTCAAAGAAACACCTCAACATTCAGTTTAAAGCATCACCATAAAATATCGCTAATGCTTTTAGCATTTTTAGCACTATTTTCAGCTAAGGTTGTAGCTAAGGTTGTTTTTTCGCATATATCCGCATATTCCAGCGCTGTTCTAAGTACAAGGTTTTCTTGTGCTTCATTTTTATGTCCATCTATATAGCCGCTCATTGCATCCATTGCACGATAAAATGCATACTGCTTTTCATTGTTACTATCCATTTCCGGCATTTCTACTTCAAGATATATCGGATTGCAATGTTGATGTGACCAGTAGCCTTTTTCCGTCAAAAAATACACACTGAGTACACTATCAGAATAATCCGCAAAGAGACCGTTATTAACTCTGTCTAAAAAGCGGTTCCATTCATCCGCAGAAGTCTCAATTATTCCATACTCTCCCGTAGGAATGTAGCGCACAGGGAGCCCTTCGTGGTGAATATACGGCAGTGCTAAAAACTGATATTCAAAGCGGTCACGACGGAATTCATCAACCGTCTTGTTTTCTTTTTCATCTAATCCATTCGACCACAAATTCGTAATGTTTGCATTTCCATCCAAATATAAACAAGCAACCGCATCTCCGCTATACTCAACCAATTCGTCTTGCTTTTCAGTGAAAAGATCTGGATTTAAGCGACAGCTCGTTTTTACTTTCGGAATGATGTTTCCGTTGATAATTTGATGTTTTTCAATTACACAACGAGTTTTTTCTTTGTTTATGTAGTTTTGCGCATAGATTAAAGCCGTTTCGTATTTCCCAAAATAACCGCAGGCCCCATTGTCATCGGAATCGAATACTACATATAGCATTTCACCGTATAGGGCAGCTTTAAATTGTTTCATAACCTTTTCTTCATATGCGATTCGCTCGCCGATTTGAAATCTAAGATCACTATCAGCGGTATTTATCGCCAAGTTTTTCAGTGCGGAAAGCCGCTCTTGTTGAGTGATCTTTGGCTTGTTCCAAATCAACGTAGCTTTCTGAAAATCTGTTAGTTGAAAACCTATTTCCTTATATCTGTCTCGTGTGTATTTTGAGTCAATTATCTCAAACACAACGTAGTCCTCCTTCGTCAATGATTACATCTGACAAAAGCTCATTTGTTTTAAGCTCGATTTTGTTGCATCACTTTTGTATTTTATATGATCACAATACAACCAATTCATGATTTATATATCGGTTGGAATCACAATTATTCTGTTTGACTCTGATTTGCAGGGCGATATGAATTTGTCATAATGTTCGTATCGCCGATGGGATGTACTATCATTCGCCGGTACAGTCCCCCCCTCTCCGTTCGCGCGTTACATTTCACGCAGGATCAGATCTGTCGTTCCCGCATTGTATTGCGCGACCCGCAGCACCTTCTCGTGCGCGGCGTATGTCGATAGCAGATCGCGCAGAACGGTACCGCGGTTGTGGCCATGGATCACACGCAGACGGTACACGCCGCGGTCGGCTCTCCGAAGTGCTGCATCAACTGCGATGCGCGCCTGATAGGCGTTTTTCCCGTGCAGATCCAGCACGATGATGCCCTGCCACGATCGTTCCATCTCCGTCTCCCATTCCGTCCGCAGTCTGCCCAAACCGCCCGCGTCTCATTATCCCATCCGGCCGCCCGTCCCCAAAACCTGCAAAACCTGCCTGTTCGCCGTGGCAAGCGTATTCTAATACGCATGGCGCGGCCGCCGCATAGCTTTCTCAGTGCGGCAATGACCGGGCTTGCCCTCTGCCATATTCGTCCGTTCTGTTTCAGCGCAGTTCGGCGTCGCGCTGCTCAGAGTATCGGATTGTTCCGTTGTCCGTATCCCAGAGATGTTCCATATTGTAATACTGCCGCTCCTCGGGGTGGAAAATATGTACAAGGATATCGCCGTAATCCAAAACAATCCAGCGTGCTTCCGCGTAACCCTCTCTGCGCCGAAGCGTCAGACCGAATCCCGCCGCTTTATCCTCCAGTTCGTCGCAGAGCGCCTTTACCTGCGGGGTCGCACGGCCGCTGCAGACAATGAACCAGTCCGCAAGCACCGTTTTATCTCCCACGGGGATCGCAAGAATGTTCAGCGCCTTTTTGTCATACAGCGTTTCTAAGATCCCTTTCACCTGAGCATCGATCGTTTCCTTCAAATCCGTACCTCCTCATCGATTTCCAGCGCCTTGATCGCGCGAAATGTCGCCGGGTGTACCGGCTGCTTCCTCTGTTCCAAATACCCGACCGTTCGGCGCAGCGCCCGGCGCATTCCGCCCGTCAGGCTCTCGTTCGCCGCGTCCCGCAGCATTTCTACGCCCGGAAAGCTCCGCGTATGCTCGGTCATATCCGCAAGATACGCCAACATATCGAGCGCCGTCATCCCCGCATCCCCCGTACTGTGCAGCCGGATCGCGCGAAGCACCGCCTCGTCACGAACGCCGTACTCTGTCTTTGCAAGCACTGCGCCCGCGAAGGCATGCTGTACGGGCGCAATGCCCGTATCGTCGCCGGACAACACGCGCAGCACGGTCTCCGGCATACATTTTGCGCAGTCGTGCAGCAGCGCCGCAAGCC
>HF985476.1:28732-46586 GCA_000432015.1 Clostridium sp. CAG:1024
GAGCGCCGCGCGGCAGCGCTGCTGCAGGGCGTGGATCCGCTCCGGAAAATAAATGCCGCTCTCATAGAGTTCTGTCTCCACTGCGGGCGGCAGCAATCCAGTCACTGGCAGTCCGCGATACAGTCTGCCGCGGATCTCGGTAGAAGACAGCGTCTGCGGAGCGACCGGCAAAAAAACGACCCGCGCGCCGAACTCTTTCATGAGCAGCTGCGCCCGATCCGCATCCTCCGCATCGCATCCGCCGCGCGGAACGACCGCGATCACGGCCAATCGGCAAATACAGTCGGGACGGTACCAATTCGGCAGGTCGCGAAGCATATCGCTGCCCACGAGTAAAAACAATTCGTCCTCCGGATACTGTTTGTGCAGGGAAAGCAGCGTATCCGCCGTGTAGCTCTTTCCTGCGCGATGCAGCTCCAGCGCCGATGCTTCAAGGCCCTGATACTCCTCCGCCGCCAGCGCCGTCATATGCAGACGCACCTGTGCAGGCACCGCACCCGCGACCTGCTTGTGCGGCGGATCCGCTGCGACCATGAGCAGCACCCGATCGAGGGAAAGCACAGACTTTGCCGCAAGCGCCGTCCGAATATGGGCGCAATGGATCGGATTGAATGTGCCGCCAAGAACGCCGATGCGCATCCTGCTATTCTCCCTTCGCATTGTTCGATTCTATTATAGTATACTTTTTGAAGAAATGGCAATCCTCCGTATGAAGGGCCGACCCGAAAACTACTTGAACAAAGGGGGCGCATTTTATGGCGGAGTCCCGGATCGTCCGTCGCTATTTCCGTGAAAAGCAGGCGCGCGGCAAACGGCTGATCGCCCGCGTGCTCGATACTGTCGCGCTCTTGCTGCTGTTGTTTGCCGGGACGTATCTGTTCCTCCGAAACAAAGCGCTTCGAACGGAACACGCTCTGCCGCTCGCGATCGTTGCCTCGCTGTTTGCCGGCGTGATCCTGCTGATCGTTCGCCGCGCGTCGCTGCTCCGGTTTATTCCGAGAGAAACCGATCGTCTTTCACGGAAGCTCCTCTCCGAACGGCTGTGCCTGCTTGACGGACGGCGTTTCCGTTCCCTGTGTCGAAAGGCTTCCGGCGAACGGACGCCCGTCGTATTCCAACGTGCGGAGCCCGTCAGTGCGGACGAACTGCTGCCGCTGCTCAAAAAACAAAAGGACGCGACGCTGACCGTGTGCGCATCCGCCGGGTTCACAAAAACAGCAGAGACTCTTGCCCGGCACATGCCGGAGCGTCTGCGTCTCATCGGGGAAGCCGCGCTCGTCGATACCGCCATGCGCGATGCCGCACTCCATCCGCGCCGGGAAGAGGTCTATGCAGCGATCGAACGGGAGCAGCGGATACGGCGCGAAAAACGCCGTGGGCTTCGCCAGCTTCCCATCGGCGCAAAAAGCCTCGGCGCATATCTGATCGCAGCCGGCGTTTTGCTGCTCTGTTCCTATTTCACCCGATATACGCTGTATTACCGCCTGCTGGCAGGCTTGTCCGTTTCCATTGCGGGCGCACGTTTTCTTCTTCGCCGCGGCACGCACACACCGCCCTCCAGTTGACATATCATAGCAGTATCGGGATATGGGCGAGGGGGGAAGCAAGGTCGTTACGCTGTATGTATGCACTGCGGGCAAAGCCCCCGCACGATATTCGCTCGACGAACACGCGCCTTTGCCGGGGCTTACGGACGCGCGTCTTTCCGCAGCCGGATTCTTCCGCCGCTCCCGCGCGGACACAGGCTGGACGGATGCTGCGGCGCTGCAGGCGCTCGATCGTTTCAGCCGCGAGGCCACGCTGCCGTTTCGGATCGATCGCGCGTTTGCCGATCCGCTCGCAGCGTCTCCTCACGGAAGCGGCGTCTCCTTTGATCTTGGCAGGCATCTCCCTTCCCGCATTCAGCAGGCGCTCCGAACACGCGCCGTCAAAAGCGGCCTGTTCTATCGCGTACAGCCGGAGGCGCTGTGTCCGGACTGCGTCCATATTGACTGCCTGCCGCGTCCCGTCCTGCAAGAGGGTGACAGCGGCGTATTTGTCTTTTGGCTGCAAGCGCTGCTGCAAAGTCTCTGTCTGTATCACGACGTCTGCACCGGCACGTTTCAATCGGAGACGCGCCGTGCGGTGCTGCGATTTCAACGTATCTGCTGCCAACCCTGCACGGGCGTCGCGGATGAGCGGCTTTGGCGCGCGCTCGGGCGATAGCTTCGGAACGGATGGCTGCATCCGCCTCTGCTTTTGAGGAAAATGCTGACCCTTCAGACAAATAAGCATCCGTTTTGAAGGCTTTCACCCTTTCCTGTATACTTCGGTTTCGCCGTCGTTTCGCGCAAAACGGACGGTTCGCATGTGAACCGTCCGTTTTATGATTCCGAATCCGCAGGCGAAAATAGCTTCCTTGGGAGTCCGCGTTCTCCGTCTGCCCGACAAAGTGCTCTGCACCAGCAGGCCGGCGGCCCCCGCAGGCTCCACGCTGCCTGCAGGGGCCGCCGCCGACCAACCCGGGCGCGCCGCAAACGAAACAGCGCGCGCCGCGGCAAACGCAAGACCATGCACATGGTCAAATTCTTGCGGGCGCGGTTTTTACTTTGCTCTTTTCCTGATATAGATGAATACAACTGCAAGGCATTCGATACAGTAAGCCGCCCCAAATATCACATGACGGACAGCCGCTGTCTGCTATCGCTGATCTTGCATCAAAACCGCCAAAACATAGGCATCGTCTCCTGTGGCAGTTTCTCATTCTATCGGCTTGGAATGCGCAATTGCCTTGCGTGCAAAACGATTTGTTTTCCCGCATCCGGCATGTATCGACCTCTTCCCCAACCCTCTCGCTTAGGATCTCCGGCTGCCCGGAGAAACGCTCTGCACCAGCAGGCCGGAGGTCTCCGCGGACTCCACGATATCTGCAAACGCATCGCCGCGATAGCCGAGCGCAAACGAAATATCGCGTGCCGCGACAAGCGCAAGATTGCGCACATGGCGAAACTCCGGCGTGTTTAGCTGATGAAACATGCTGACAATGGAGAATGCATAGCAGACATTACCGTTCTCATCATAGATCGGCGCCGCCACGGAGCAAAGCCCAGCGTGGAATTCGCTGTTGTCCACGGCGTACCCCTGTTCTCGTATCCGTTGCAGCTCCGGCTCCAGCTCCTCAAAGCTGCGCTTGGTGTTGGCCGTATACGCCTGCATCCCGTGCTCGCGCAGGATGCGCTTCACCTCCGCCCGCGTCATATGCGCAAGCATGATCTTCCCCTGCACGGTGCAGTGAACGGGCAGCTTCGAGCCGGTGCGCGCAACCACGCGAAACGTGTTCGTCGATTCGATAAAGGACAACACCAGCGCCTCGCCCTGCGACAGAAGCGACAGACTGACCGACTCGTTCGTTTGCTGCCAGATCGCCTGCATGTACGGACGCGCAATGAACACGATGTCGCGCATATAGCCCGCAGAACAGCCCATCTCGAACAGATGCAGCCCGAGTGCATATCGGCCGTCCGCAAGCTGCTCCACAAGATCCGCTTCGCGAAGCGTCGCAAGCAAACGGTGAACGGTGCTCTTGACCAGTCCGGATTCCTCTGCCAGCTCATGCAGCGTCATTGGGCGGCGGGCGCTATCCATTGCTTCAAGCAGTTGGATCGCACGCTGCAATGATTGCACCTGATTGGTTGCCATATCCTCGCCCTCCAATGTTCCGCATTATGGAACTATATTATAGCTTACCACAGTTCCCGTATTTTCACAAGCGCTTCTGCGGAACGTCGAACGTATTTCGCAGCGATATGCGGAAGTAACAAATAAACGCCCGGCCATTGGGGAAGTATGGCCGGACGTTTTGTGATCCCGCAGAGAACAGGGGGGCGCGTCTCCGCGAATCAACCGATTTTACAGCAGCGTCGCTTTTCTCTCAAAGGACGCGATGACCTTGCCCTGCCGAATGACATAGGGCCGCGAAGCGCGGGTACGCAGCGCTTCCTGCACATTATCCGCATCGATGATGTTCAGATCCGCATCGTTACCGACTTCAATGCCGTACTTTGCTTCCGGATCAAAGATCTTCATCGAGCGCGTCGTGAGCATGTCGAACATCAGTCTTGCGGTCTCGGGCGTGTTGTACTGGCTGGTGTAAGCGCCGATGAGGCCGTAATCGAGGGGATCGCCCGTTCCGTAGAGATGGAATCCGTCGCAGATGGTATCCTGTGCGGTGGCGATGTTGATGCCCATATCGACCATTTCGCGAATACGCGTTACACCGCGGGTGCGCGGCTCGGCGTCGATACCCATGATCGCGAGAACCTGCGTGTTCGTGCAGATATTCACGCCCGCTTCTTTGATCAGCTTCATGACCTTGATGGCGTGCGACTGGTTCTGATAGGCAATGGAGGTGCAATGACCGCCGGTCACACGGCCCGCCCAGCCCTTTTCAAGCGTTTTCCACGCGGTGTACTCGAGCGAACGGTCAAACATGTCCTTGGACTGGTCGATGTGCATGTCGATGAGCGTGCCATACTTTTCCGCCATATCGAACACGAAATCCACATGCCGGAGCTTCAGCTCGTCCAGCCACTCTGCGGCGGGCATTCCGCCTGCAATGTCGCAGCCCATATCCATGGCTTCATACATCAGCTTATCGGTACCCTTGTTGCAGAAAATACCCTCCTGCGGGAATGCGATCACCTGCAGATCACAGATATCCTTTGTGGCCTCCTTGGCTTCGAGAACGCCCTGCAGCGCTACAAGCTTCGGGTCCAGATTGCTGATGTCCACGTTCGTGCGGAGCTTCGTCGTGCCGTACATGACACACTCGCGGATAGCGCGTGTCGCGCGCTCGCGAACGTCCTCCACAGTATAGTTGCGGATGCGGTCATGCATGATGCGGATGGAGTCTTCCAGCGTCTCGGTGCTGTCCTCGCGGCCACGCAGGGACGTATACGCTTTGTCGAAATGCATATGCGTGTTGACAAAGGTGGGCGCAGCCATCATCTCTTTGGCGTCGATCACGGTCGCATTCGGATAGGCGGCAGCGTCGATCTTCGGCTCGATCTTGAGATACTTGCCCTCGTCGCTCACGAGAATATCTTCAACGCCATTGTGTCCGAGGATCCGTGCATTTTGTATCAGCAGCATGTTGTTCCCTCCAGATTGGTATGAAATTTTTTCAGGTATGGATCGCTTTGTTCTTTTCTAAGGATACCGTGTATTTTGCCGCGGGGCAAGCGTTCGTTTTCCGCATTGCGTAAAACCCGTTCCGTATTGCGGAATTTGCTGCTCTCGTATTCGATATGCAAAAACAACCGAAAACAGGTCGCTTCCGGTTGTTCTTTCTCATCGAAGCGGAGCGCTCAGGCGCTTTCCCTGCTGCCGCGGATCTTTTCGAGCGGCATGCCGCCCATCATCAGACCCATTTCTTCAACGGTCGTCTCGGACGGCTTGACGATGCCCATGATCTTGCCTTCGTACATGACCGCAACACGATCGGAGAGCTTCAGGACCTCTTCCAGTTCGGTGGATACGAGCAGAACGCCGATGCCGTTATCGCGCTGATCCATGATGTTCTGGTGGATATACTCGATCGCGCCGACGTCCAGGCCACGCGTCGGATGCATTGCGATCAGCAATTCCGGCTTTCTGCTGATTTCACGCGCGACGATCACCTTCTGCTGATTGCCGCCGGAAAGGTTCTGCGCAAGCTCAAAGCGGCCGGGCGTTTTGACGCCGAAATCTTTGATGAGCTTATCGCTATACGCATCAACATATTTCCAGTCGATGAAGCCGCCTTTTCCGAAGTCCTTCGTATAATAATCCTGCAGGATAAAGTTCTCGCGCAGCGGCATGGGCATAACAAGACCCGTGCGCTGGCGATCCTGCGGAATATGCGACACACCGTGGCTCATGATCTCGCGTGTGCTGCACTTGAGCAGGTCCTTATCCTTATACAGCGCTTTGCCGCCCGTCGCCTGGCGCAGACCCGTCAGGCACTCGACCAGTTCCGACTGGCCGTTGCCGTCAACGCCCGCAATGCCCAGAATCTCGCCGCCGTGAACGGTCAGGTTCACATGGTTCAGTACTTTGATCTCGGAATCCTTCTGGCCGAGTGTCAGATCCTCGATGCGGAGCACCGGCGCTCCCTGCGTCTGCTGCTTTCGCTCAATACCGAAATTGACCTCGCGGCCGACCATCAGCCGTGCCAAATCGTTCACCGAGCAGTCCTCGATGTTATAGGTGCCGCAGGTGCGGCCAAGACGCAGAACGGTAACGCGGTTGGAAATCTCCTTGACCTCGTTCAGCTTATGGCTGATGAACAGCACCGTGAATCCCTTGGCGGTCAGGCTATGCACCATGTTGAACAGCTCGTGCGTTTCCTGCGGCGTCAGAACGGCCGTCGGCTCGTCAAGGATCAGGATGCGCGCGCCGCGGAACAGCGCCTTGATGATCTCGACGCGCTGCCGCTCGCCGACCGCAAGATCACCGATCTTTTTGTACGGATCGAGATCCATGTTGTACTCTTTTGCAAGGTCTGCGATCTTCTGTGCCGCCGTTTTGAGGTCGAGCTTCATGCCGCCCGCATCGTGCGCACCGATCAGACAGTTTTCAACGACGGTCATCGTCGGGATCAGCATGAAATGTTGATGCACCATGCCGATGCCGATCGCCATGGAGTCCTTTGCGGAGTTGAACTTCACCGGTTTGCCCTCGATGAGGATCTCGCCGGACGTCGGTTTATACAGGCCGCACAGCACGTTCATGAGCGTACTCTTGCCCGCGCCGTTTTCGCCGAGCAGCGTGTGTACTTCGCCCGCCTCGACTTCAAGGCAAACGTCCGCGTTTGCAAGCACGCCGGGGAACTGCTTGTAGATATGCCGCATTTCAAGAATTGTAGCCATCAAAACACCCCCTTAACCACGCTTATACGGTTTGCCGAGCGCTGCCGGCGCAACTGCGCTGTGCGCAAATGCGGCGAGCGCGATAACCGTGAGCACATACGGGATCATGTTCAGGAACTGGTACGGAATACCGGAGCCCTGCGCCATGAGAATGTTCGCAATAACGATACCCGCCATGAACACCATGGCCGCACCCATGATCCCGGTGGGCTTGTAGCGGCCGAACACGACCGCAGCGAGCGCGATGTATCCGCGGCCGGAAACCATTTCCTCTGAGAAAAACTTGGTCAGGCCCGTGGACATGAATGCGCCGCCCAGCGCGATGATCATGCTGCCGACGATGGCTGCAATGTACTGCGTGCGATACACGTTGATGCCCAGCGTATCCGCGACTTTCGGGTTCTCACCGACGGAGCGGAGATTGAGTCCCGCCTGCGTCTTGAACAGGAAGTAGGAGATTACGGGAACCAACAAAAACGCGATATACACCATCGGCATGTGAGAGAAAAACCCCTCGCCGATGACCGGGATCGCGGAAAGTCCGGGGATCTTTGCCACACGGAACACGTCGATCGCGGGGACCTCGGAGCTGACGCCGAACATGATGCGGAACAGCGTCGCCGACAGGCCGGAACCTAAAACGTTGACCGCGGCGCCGACGACCGTCTGGTTCGCGCGCAGCGTGACCGTCAGCAGTGCAAACAACGCGCCGACGACCGCGCCGGAAAGCATGGCGAAAATGAGGCCGACCCACACGCTTCCGCTGATGTAGGAACCGTACACTGCCATGATCGTAGCGATCAGCATCGTACCTTCCGCACCGATGTTCAGAAGACCCGCGCGGTTGATGATGAGAAGGCCGAGACCTGCGAGCAGGATCGGTGTTGCAAGGCTGATATCGGTATTGATATAACCGCCGAGTGATTCTAAAAATGCCATATGCTACCTCCTCACGCTTCCTGCTGTTTCGGCTGCTTTTTGAGCTGGCGCTCACCCCAGATCTCAAGCAGCATCTGGCTTGCGACCACCGCAAAGATGACGATCGCCTGGATGACGTTCACGATCGAGAAGGGGACATATGCCTTCATCTGCATCCGGTTGCCGCCCGCGCGGAATGCGCCGAACAGCAGCGCGCCGAAAATGATGCCGATCGGCGAGTTCATACCGATGAGCGCGACGGCGATACCGTCAAAGCCGTATCCGGGAGAAAAGCCCGCATACAGGCGTCCCTGCACGCCCATGACCTCGCTTGCGCCCGCAAGGCCCGCGACACCGCCCGCAAGGAGCATGACGAGCAGGATATTGCGTCTCGTGTTGATGCCAGAGTATGCAGCCGCCTGCATATTGAAGCCCGAAACGCGGACTTCATAGCCCTTCTTGCTGCGCCAGAGGAACAGCCAGAACAGAACGATGCAGACAAGCCCCAGGACAATTCCCCAGTGTGCGCGCGTATTCGGAAGCAAAATATCGAGCTTTGCGCTGGCAGGCAGCGGACTGGACTGCCCGCTGACGCCGCCCGGCTCCATCATGCGCGCGGGATCGGTGACCATGAACTCAATAAAATAGATGGCAATCGTATTAAGCATAACGGTCGTGATGATCTCGGACGCGCCAAATCTCACTTTCAACCATCCGGCAAGCAGTCCCCACAGTCCGCCGCCGATAAATCCGGCGATGATGCAGAGCGGAATATGAAGGACGGCCGGGACATCCACAAAGATGCCGACTGCCGCCGCGGACAGAGCGCCCATATACATCTGACCCTCCATACCGAGGTTGGTCAGACCGCAGCGATTGGCCAGCGCATAGCTCATGCCGGTGAACAGCAGAGGCGTGACCTTAACAAGCGTTTCGGCAAAGGAGTTTGCGCTGCCGAACGCGCCCTGGATCAATGCGCCGAACGCTACAATGGGATTCTTGCCCATCAGCAGGATCAGCAGCATACCGAGCAGGATGGCGACCACGACCGCGGACACGGAGACGAGACATTGCCGCAGCACGTTATCCATCGATGCTTTCATTTTGATTGATACGCTTTTATTCATGTTTTCTCAACTTTCAAGTCCGTTCGGAGAAAGCACGCGGCGGCCCGCACAGGGGCAGAGCCGCCGTGTGTTTACACGTTCCTATCGTTGGGAAACGATCAATACTGTCCCTCGTAATCGCCGTTGAACAGCTTCGTGATGAACTCGTTGATCGCGTCGACCTTTTCCTTGGGGAGCTTCTCGTCCCAGCCGTGCCAATCGGAAACAAGTGTGCCGCCCTGGTTGAGCTCATATGCGACCTTGCCCGGGGTCCATGTACCGGCAACCAGCTTGTCGAACACATCCTTGTAGATCATGGTGTAGTTGCGCATGACGGACAGAACGACCGCGTTCGGCGCGATGTTATACTGATCGCTGTTGAAGCCGATCGCATACACGCCTGCATCTTCAGCAGCCCAGAGGCAGCCGAGCTGCGCGCTGTTGGCAGATGCGCAGACCACGTCGTAGCCCTGATCGATATAGGCCTTGGCGGCTTCGCGTGCCTTATCCTGATCGGTCAGCGTGCCGAGGTACTCGGTCGTCGCCGTTGCATCGGGGTTTGTCAGCTTGACGCCCGGAACGATGCCGCTCGTGATGTCGGAGATCGCGGGGGTGTCCATGCCGCCGAGGAACACGACCTTGTTGGTCTCTGTCAGGATGCCCATGATGCCGCCGATCGCAACGCCCATGCCCACGGGGCCGACATATGCGAGATTATCGATCGCTTTGATGTTCTGATCCGTAGAACCGTCGATCTTGAAGCCGTAGGACAGGCAGAACTTGGTGTTCGGATAGAGGGGCGCGTTCTCAACCGCAGCGGCTTCAAACTGTGCGCCGTGGATGATGACCATATCATAGCCGTCCTCGCCGTACTGACGAATGTAACCGGCCATGTCGGAAACCGCGATGTTCTCGATGTACTCCGGCTCTTTGCCGTCCATGTACTCGTTGCAGATGGACTTGAGCGCGTCGTAGCAGATGAAGTTCCAGCCGTTATCCGTGATGGTACCGGGCAGGAGCGCAACGACCTTCATGTCCTTCGGGTTCTTGGCGGATCCTTCCGCGGCGGGCGCTTCGGCCGTGGGTGCATCGGTCTTGGTGCAGCCGACAAGAGCGAAGACCATGATCGCTACGAGCAGCCAAATGATCGTCTTTTTCATTTGAAAATCCTCCTTGTTCTGTTTCCTTCTATCCAAACGCCCCCGTACGGAGCGGCGGGACCTTATATGAGCCAGTGGACATATGCATTTTGCCGGATACAACTTCGAGGAAATACCATGATGCTCCGCACCCGCGGAGGTTTTGAGAAAAACGATGTTTACCGGGGGAATGGCTTTGAATGGAGGGGGCCGCCTGGTAGATTCGATTCAAAGCCGTCCTATACGAGGGATTACGCTTTGATCCGCGGAACGTTTTGCTTGGCTGATGCGCGTTTCCGCAGTCACGCGCGCCGCATTGAATTGTGAGCGGCCGCGCTATATTGGCGGGGGAGATCGCCGTAAGCCGTTTGCTTACGAGCACATGTTCTTGTTTCTGGTTTTACAATATCGCAAATTTCGTGTATCAGCAAGCGTGCCGATTCCGTATTACGGTAAGATAATTTCATAATACGGAAAGTGCGTTCCGTATCGTAGAAAATCAAGAGTATTCGGCGCATTTCCGGCACGTTCTGCAAGATAGAAAGACGGGCTGCTCTTTGTCGAACAGTCCGTCTTTGTCATTTCTCTTTCAGCGGAGTTTTTCGTAGGCCACGGCAATTTTTGCCGCGCAGCGGGCATTGTTCAGGGCAAGCTGCACATTGGAGTCAAAGGCCGTCCCACCGGTCAGGTCCTTGATATGCGCAAGGAGGAACGGCGTGATATTCTTTCCGCGGACATGCGCCTGCTCCGCCATGTCGAGCGCCTGCTGAATAACGCCCTCCATGTAATCAAAATCGAGCGCGTAGGCGTCGGGGATCGGGTTGCCGATCAGCACGCCGCCCTTCAAGCCGAGATCCCACTTCGTCGCCATGATCTTGGCGATCTCCGCCTCATCCTTCGCCGCGTAGTCGACCTTGTAGCCGCTCTTCTTGCAATAGAATGCCGGAAAATCCTCCGTCCCGTTGCCCAGCACCGGCACGCCCATGGTCTCGAGGTATTCCAGCGTGCGGCCGATGTCGAGGATCTGTTTCGCGCCCGCACAGACCACCGCGACCGGCGTATTCGCAAGCTCCTGCAGGTCTGCGGAAACATCCATCGTGACCTCGCCGTGACGATGTACGCCGCCGATGCCGCCTGTTGCAAACACGCGAATACCCGCGAGCGACGCGTTGATCATCGTGGACGCAACGGTGGTCGCGCCGGTTTTGCCCGTCGCGAGGTAGGTCGCATAATCCCGGCGGCTGACCTTGCCGACGTTCTCTGCGCGACACATCAGCTCCAGTTCGTCCTGCGAAAGGCCGACCTTGACCCGTCCTCCGATCAGCGCCATGGTCGCGGGATGTGCGCCCTCGGCGCGAATGACCTTTTCCACCTCCGCCGCAAAGGACAAGTTCTCGGGGTACGGCATTCCGTGGCTCAGGATGGTGCTCTCCAGCGCGACGACCGGCTCGCCGTTTTTCAGCGCCACCTGCAATTCCGGCTGAATATCGAGATATTGCTTGAGATCCATAACAATTCTTCCTTCCTTTCTCACGATCGCGGTCAGATACGGCTGCGCTCGAGCGTTTCCCTGACCAAAGAATCGCTCATGCCGGGATGGATGGTATCGGGGCTGCGAACCGCAACGATGCCGGACGCCAGCGCGTAATCGAGCTGTTCTTCCACGGACAGCCCGAGCAGATGGCCGTGCAGAAAGCCCGCCATGAACGCGTCGCCCGCACCTGTCGCGTTCTCCATATCGTCCACGGGCCGAAGGCTTCGAAACACCCGTCTTCCCGCATCGTCCGCATAATAGCAGCCGCGGGCGCCCAGCGAGACGACGACGCGCCGCGTCCCACGGGAAAGGACATGTTCTGCGGCAAGCTCGATCTGTGCATCCGTTTCCACAGGCATCCCGCTCAGAACGGCAAGCTCGAGCCGGTTGGGCTTCACCGCATAAAATCCGCCCACGATCGGGGCGATCTTTCTCGCATAGGCCGTGGAAACCGGATCGACGAACACAGGCGCATGTCCCTCTGCAACGGAAAGCAGCCGTTCAAGAAACGGAAGCTGCAAGCAGCCGTCCGTCACGATCGCGGCGGCGGCTCTCAAATAGCGCGCGTTCTCTTCGAGATATGTCTCCGGGAGCGACTCCAGAATGCGCATATCCGACATGCCGGCGAATACTTCTCCGTTCTCGTCCAGCATAGCCATGTAGGTCGAGCTTACGGTGTTTTCACGGATCAGCACGCGTGAAACATCGATCCCCGCCGCTTTGCAGGCGGAAAGGATGACCTGTCCCGAAAGATCCGCGCCGACCGCGGACATGAGCGCCGCGGGGACGCCCTGGCGCGCGCAGTTCTCTAGAATATTCCGCGTCACGCCGCCTGCGGACGTATGCAAGTAGCCGGGATTCGAATCGTGCAGAACGATGGCTTTGCGGCTTCTGCCGTGCAGATCCACGTTCGCTGCGCCGATCCCGACGAGATAAGGCGTTTGCTGCTGCATCTTGTTTCCTCCGAAGAGTATTATACCCTGCGAAAAAACTGCCTGCAATTCTTTTTGAAAAAATCGACGTTCGCATGCCGCCGTAGACATGTGCGTTCGTTTTTTGTGACGCGCAAAACGGATCGTCCCGCCCTGTTTTGACAAAGCGGCCGCAGGCGCCGTCTCTTTCCGGGCGCGGTTTCCTGCGGCGAATGTCCGTGCGATTCAGCGGCTGCGGGACGCCTGTCCGATCTTTCCTGCAAGGAAGCGCAGGAGCTCCTCCGGCGTCGGCGCCGTTTGGAACGGCGTATCCTTCCACGCTGCGCGAACAGCCGGATCGTCGCTTGCATATCCCGCATCGATCGCCCGCTGCATTTCATCCAGCAGCGCCTTTTCCGATACCCCCCTGCCCTCCGCAAGCCGTTTTACGACTCTGTCAAGTTCCGGCACGATCCGTCTCCTCCTCTTTGAAAAGGCTATGTATAGCCCAATAGTATCATGCATAGCCTATAAACCGCAAGCAATTCGGATACCCTTTTTCTAAATATGAGAAGGAGCGCTTCTGAAATGGATGCAACCTATGCTGCGACAAAAAGCCGCATTTTGCAGCTTTGCGGAGAACGAAACATCACCATCAACCGTTTGGCGACGATGTGCGCGCTGCCGCCGTCCTCGATCAAAAACATCCTGTACGGAAAGAGTCAAAACCCGAAACTGCTGACGATCAAGCTTATCTGCGACGGGCTGAACATGACGCTCGGCGAATTCTTTTCCACCCCGGAATTTGACGCATTGGAGCCGACGATCGAATAGCCTCCCCCGCTTCTCCCCTCGCCCGCCGCGCGCCGGGATATTCTCCTTGCAGCGGACATACCATGGAACAGGACGCCCGACGGAGCGCTTTCCGTGCCACGGCGCCGCATCAATCACAGAAGGAGGCGGGACGCATGAACGTCCTGACATGGCAGTTTTTCGGGGCGGCGTTCACCCTGATCGCAGGCACGCTGCTGCACTTTGTCTATGGGTGGTCGGATCGCAGTCTTGCAATGGCGCCGTTTGCCGCAGTCAACGAAAGCGTGTGGGAGCATCTCAAGCTTCTTGCCGTGCCGATGCTGTTGTTTGCCGTCGTCGAATACTTCTGCTACGGCCGCGCACTGCCCGGTTTCCTGCCCGCGCGCACCGCGTCGGTTCTCTTCGGTATGGCGGAGATCGTGGTCCTGTTCTATACCTATGCCGGCATCGTCGGTCGGAATTTCCTGCTTGCCGATATTCTCGTGTTCTGCATCGGCGTTGCGGAAGCCTATCTGCTCGGCGCATACCTGCTTCTGTCCGGTCTGCTTGCAGACGGTTCCATGCAGCGCGCGGCCTTTATCGCCCTGCTTCTGCTCATCTCGAGCCTGTTCTTCTTTACGTTCCGTCCACCGCACATCGGGCTGTTTCGCGATCCCGTCACCGGACGCTACGGCACGGCGGCATAACGCCCGCGCAAAGCGGTGCGATTGCGCTTCCCCTGCGGTTTCTGCTATACTGGCGAAAAAACGCATAACGCATGGAGGAACGATGAATGAAGCGCAGGCAGGACGGCAGCTGCGAGGAGACTGTAACGATCGGCTTTTCGGAGGCGGACGCCTTCGGCCGCTGCAAAGCATCGACGCTGCTTCGCATGTTCGGCGACCTTGCGGACGCGGATTACGCCGCGCGCGGTCTCGCGCATGAGCGGCTGGCAAGCGAGGGCTATGTCTTTCTGCTTTCGCGTATGCGGCTGGAACTTCTGCGCGGTATCCACAGCGGTGAAACGCTGACCCTGCGCACTGCGGAGCGCGGCGCGGAGGGGCCCTTTTGCGACCGCGGCTATCTGGCCTTCGACGCGGCGGAACGGCCCGTTGCTCTCGGACGCGCATTCTGGCTGCTCTGTGACCCGATGACCCGCCGCATTCACAAGCCCGACAGCTTTCCCTACGCCTTTTCCTCCCGCCAAGACTTTGCCGCAGCCTGTCAAAAGCCCGGCCGCATTCGTATCCCCGGCAGCATGCAGCCGGTTGGCGAACGCCGCATCGTGTATTCCGATCTTGACGGCAACGGGCATACGAACAACGCGGTCTATGCGGACATCGCCTTCGATGTACTGCCGCTTGCACTGCCGCAGCAGGGGCTCCGCGATCTTCAGCTCCAATACGTTCGCGAGGCGAAATACGGCGAGACGCTTTCGCTGTACACGCATACGGAAAGCGGTACGGCATATGTCGAAGGCCGCATCGGAGACGAAACGTGTTTTACCGCGGCCCTGCGCTTCTTTGACGACACGAGCGCGTCGTAACAAAGGCAGGCCGTAAGAAGGGCGTCGAACGCTCCCTTAACATACAAAGACCTCTGCGATGAAACGGCTTTTCAAAAGTCTCCTCCGCAGGTTTCATCCGCTTCACAGAAAAAGGGACGGTTCGCATAAGAACCGTCCGTTTTTTGTACAGCTGCATGGCAGCTCATGCCGCGGTTTTTTCCTGTTCGCCCTCAAAAAACGGCCGCCACGGAAATGCGTCCCGAAAGGTGAAGCGTTGTTCAAACCATCGGGAGCTTTGCCCGATCAGCCAGCCGTTGAGCAGCGCACAAACGACCGTCCCGATCTTGACCCCCTCAAAGTGCCACAGTCCGAAAAACAGGAAGGACAGCAGCACGCCCACAACGCAGGACGCGCAATCATACACGATCTTAACGCGGGGGATGGGCTTCCCGAATTTTTCGGCAATGCTCTTGACGAACAGTTCATACACCTCCGGCGAAATATAGGTGTGGAACATGAACGACACGCCCACGGAGCACAGCACCATACCGACGGCATACAGCAAAAGGCGCTGTAGGATCGTCGTGCAAGGCAGAGACGCGACGAGAACGGTCGAAAGATCCAGCAAAAGCCCGTAAAACACCGCCGTGACAAACGAAAACAGATATGCCCAGCGGAACCGCCTGAGAATAAGACACAGTGCGATCAGCAGACAGGCTTGCAGCGTATACTCCGCCATGCCGAAAGTAAAAAACGGCAGTGTCTCGGATACATGCCGAAAGATGAGATATGCGGGCGCAACGATGACCGAAACGCCGAAATCCGCAAGCGCCATCAGCGCAACGCCCACGGCGCACAGCAGAATGCCGAGCAGATATGCCAATTCCGTGTAAAACACCCGTTTTTTCATTGCGTTCCTCCGGATATGTATATGAAATGATCTTTCCATGCGCTTTGCTTTCAGTATATCGGACGACTGCCGGAAAACGCAAGCGCATTCTTTTCCTTCGCGGTCCCGATTTCTTCTGTGGGTACGCGTCCCCTTTTTCCCCGTCCTCTTGTGTTTTTGCGGATTTGTGGTACACTGATTCACCGTGCGCACAGCGAAGGCATGCCGCCTCAGATCACCCGCCGCACAAAAAGGACATCGGAAGTATGGAAATCCTCCCCCGCGGCAAGGCCGCAAATCCCCTTGTCGGGTTTCTCAAAGAGAACACCGTTATGGTAATCGCGTTTGCCGCGGCAACCGTCACAACGGTTTTCGTTCCGATCGACCGCGCCTACCTCGGCTATATCGACTTCAAAACGCTGACCTGCCTGTTCTGCGTGCTGGCTGTCGTCTGCGCGTTGAAAGATATTCGATTCTTCTTCCTGCTTGCGCAAAAGATCGTTCACTATTTTCGAAATGCGCGTCTATGCGTTCTCGCTCTGGTCTATATCACGTTTCTCGGTTCCATGCTAATCGCAAATGACATGGCGCTGCTCACATTTCTGCCGCTGGGCTTTCTTGTGCTCTCGACCACGCACAAAGAGCGCTATATGGCGTTCACGTTCATCATGCAGAACATCGCCGCCAATCTCGGCGGTATGCTCACGCCCTTCGGCAATCCGCAGAATCTATATCTCTATACGAAATTCTGCATCCCGAACAGCGAGTTTTTGCAGATCATGGCGCCGCCGTTTCTCGTCTCCGTTGCGCTCATCACCGTTTGCTGCTTCCTGTTTGTCCGCGCGGAACCCATGACGGTCGAGGATGCGGAGATCCGGCTGGATCCCGTCCGCACCGTCCTATACCTTGCGCTGTTCGCGCTCTCGATCGCCATCGTTTTTCGCGGCATTCCTTACTGGATCGGCCTGATCGTCATTCCCGCGGTTTTGGCCTTTGCGGATCGCCGCGCGCTGCGTTCGGTCGACTATCCGCTGCTGCTGACCTTTGTATTTTTCTTCATCTTTGCGGGGAACATGGCGCGTATCGAGGGTGTAAAGGCGCTGTTCTCCGGCCTGCTTTCAAAGAACACGCTGCTGTTCAGCGCGCTTTCCTGCCAATGCATCAGCAATGTCCCGTCCGCCATCCTGCTCTCACAGTTTACCGGCAACTATGCGGAGCTTCTCGCGGGTGTCAACATCGGCGGCGTCGGGACACTGATCGCGTCGCTCGCGAGTCTCATCACGTTCCGCGAATACGGCAAGCATAACCCAAAGAAGATCCGAGGGTATCTGCTTGAGTTTTCCGCCTTCAACTTCGGATTCCTCATCGTGCTGCTCGGGTTTATGGAAGCGCTGTATTCTCTGCGCGCTTGAAAACGCAAAACGCGGACTGCTCAAACGGGCTGTCCGCGTTTTCCTATCTTGCACAAAGCATCGTTCATTCCTGTCCGCCGATACGCACGAGCCGTCCGTGAACGAGCAGCCGCGGTTCGTTGTCACCGATATACGTTGAGCACGTCGCAAGCGTCAGTATGGGCGTCTCCGTACCGGGTTCAGCGTCCGGCGACCAGTAGGACTGCTGCAATGCACGGTTCAGATAGTCCGCGTATTCTGCGTCGGAGTTGAACCAGAGCGTGAAGTATTTCTTGTCCGCGTGAACGGTGCGGCAGGCGAAAATCTCCACACGATAGGTACGATCCTCCATGAGCAGATACATGTTCGGGTGTTTCTCAAGATAGCTCCGCTCCGCGTATTTCGCGAGGGAGCCGAACATGCTTTTGTCATTGCGGCGATGCCCGTAGATGACCCAATTCTCGCGTCCCGCAGACAATGCGTTGCGGTAGTCGAAAAACAGCGTTCCGGTGTCGTCCTCGCCGTTTTCAAATCGATGCGTCAGATAATAGGCGTTGTCCGTGTACTGCACGACGGGATAATTGATGTTGGTGTCCGCGCAGTACAGCCATGCCTTCACATCCTTATTCAGCTTTTTGAGCTGTTTCCAGTCAACGGTGAAGCCGACCTCCGACTGCGCCGCGGCCGCCGCATCATTTTGCACGGATTCTTCCTCCATCCATGCGAGCGAACCGGAGATCGGCGCGGACGTAGGCACGGGCGTTTCCATATCGGGCACGG
>HF985476.1:46659-51040 GCA_000432015.1 Clostridium sp. CAG:1024
AAGATCGTCATAGGCGCTCCTGCTGGCACGGTACGAGATCAGGATCCTTGCCAGCATAAATACCGCGGCAATGAGCACCGCAAGCAGCAGAATGTTGATGAGCAGAATGTAGCGTTTGCGCACACGAAAGCGCCGTCGTCCGCCTTTTTTGCATGTGTAAGTACCTGTCGACATGAAACATTGCTCCCTTGCAGAATCACAGACAAACAACAAGGCTGGGTACAGCCCCGTAAAACGATTTTATTGTATCATGCGTTTGGATATGCGGCAAGCAATACCGGCCGCGGAAGGCCTGTGTATCTGCGTCATGAAAAAGCCTGCGGCGCGGCGCCGGAACCCGCGTCTTGAAAAAGCTCCCCGCAGCGAAGCCGTACTGCGCCGCCGGGAAAACGCGTTCCCTTTTCCGTTCGGCCGACTTCCGCCCGAATTCACCCGGTCAGGCCAAGTCCGAATTGCAGACGCTGAAGCGCCCGCCGCTTTGCGCTCGTCTCCTCGGCCTGTTTGAGATAGTCGGGCCAATCCTCCCGCGGGATATGGTAGGTGCCGGGCCAATAGAGCATCCGATCCCGATATGCGCCGGTATCGTCGAAATAGGCGCTCATATCGTAGCAGGTATAGTTCCGGATCTGATGGAAATCATAGATCACCAGCGTCAGATTCGGGCTGATCATCTCCAGGACCAGATAGGAATCGAATTTTCCGTCCAGATCTGCGTCCACCTTGTCCAGGATCATCAGATTATGATACGTCGTTGTTTTGATCAGGTCGCCGCACTGCCCGGCCGTCAGCGGGATCTCGTTGTCTTTGGGCGTTTCTCTGCTTCCGAGAAAGAACACGCCGGAATTTCTGTCATAGATCGGGTTGAGACCCGCCTGCTTGTACGCCCACTGCATCAGCGTGATGCAGTGCATCCCGCGATGTTTCCGGCGGGAATCCATGGTTTCACCCTCGGGAACGACCAGTTTTGAAAGTCCGCCCCAATCTGCCATTGCGCCCCAGTCCCCGGCGCATGTGTAGATCCCTTTGGACCTCCACGGCACCGTGACCCCGTACTCCGCCATTTTCGTTGCGAGCGAGACTGCCGCCGCCGCAACGCCGCTTCTCGTATACATTCCGGCGTCCGCGGTATTCTCAGCAATGTAGCGGTTGAGCTCCGCAAGGGAATACGCATTACGCTCCAAATATTCGGCAAGCGGCTCCGGTACCGGCTTGAGCCCCTTTGCTCTGAAGACATAGGAATAGCCGGAACACACTTTGATCGCATAGGGCTCGCTGACCCTGCCCGCCGCATCGCGCACCCAGATCCAGTAATCGCCGTCCATTTTGAACACGTCAAACTGCATCGCCGCATTCGGCGTCCAATCCGGCGCTTCGGGCTCCGGCGCACATTCGACTGTCGTAAAGGCGTAGGCCGCAAGCGGCGCGTCTGCGCTTGTGCGAACCGTCACGACGCCGCGTATACTGTACGCTTCGAGGATCTCAGGGGGTGCGGCATCCTCCGCAAGCGCAGGCCGCCGCGGCGCGATCGCCAGCAGAACGGCAAACACGGCGCACAGACACAGCACTCTAATTCTGCTTCTCACGGTTCTCCCTCCACCCGTTCAAAAACCAGCGGATCAAAGCCATCCTGTAAAATGGTCATCGTGTTTTCCGTCCGTTCCACGGTACAGAGATGCTCGCCGTTGCCGCCCGACAATCTCAGAGCGTCGCCGTCCAGCGTGTATGTCCCCTCCGCCGTATAGCTCTTGACCGTTCCCGCGGTTTCGGTCGCAGCAGCGGAGAGTCGCCCGTCCGCGCCAAAGTCGATCCGCAGCGCGAGGCCGTCCGCTTCCGCGATCCAGCTCCCTTCCAGCTGCACGGGCGCTTCTTCCTGCGCCGGGATAACGGCGTCGGGCGTCTGCTCCGCGCGCCAGTCTGCGGCAGTCTCTGTGTTCATCCCGTCCGCCGCGCCGCTGCAAGCGCTCAAAAGCAGCGCAAATACCATGAGCGCCGCCGCAAAGACGGCAGCGCTGCTGTTTCGATTATTTGGTTGACACGCCGGTTTTTGCATTGTTCTTCCCCGCGTCCCCCGCGCCTTGTCCGAGGCCGAATCGGATCCCGCGATCTGCCGCAGCTTCAGATCCGCCGCGCTTTTCTATGCTGCAATTATGCGATTCTTCGCCTTCCGCCGCGTTCCGCGAAACGATCCGCCGACGGCCCGTCCTGTCCTGCATCGTGTTCCTGTAAAATCTTGGTGCGGCTGGCGAGATTTGAACTCGCAAGCTTTCGCCGACGGATTTTAAGTCCGTTGTGTATGCCGTTCCACCACAGCCGCATGGCAATTACCATTATTTTACCCGCGGCTCGCTGCTTTGTCAATCGACAAGCGCGTCGTTTCGCCGTTTCAACGGCAGCGCGCCTGGAACTCTGACGGGGTGACCCCGACGATCTTGCGGAACGTGCTCGAAAAATACGCAATATCACGGTACCCCACCTGCTCCGCCACCTCGTAGATCTTCACGCGACAGTCGCGCAGAAGCTGCATCGCCACATGCATCCGATACTGCGAAAGATACTCGACGAGCGTATAATTCGTCTCCTTCTTAAAAATGTGACAAAGATAGCCTTCGCTGATGCCGACGCTCTTGGCAATAGAGCCGACGCTGATGTCCGGCTCATTGTAATGCCCCGCAATGAACGCAAGCGACTCCATCACATATTTGCTCTTATCGCCCTTTTGCAGCTGCAGCGCAGGAAGCGCCGCTTCCGCCTGTCCCTGCTGTGCCATGAGCCGCGCATGGATTGAGACGATCACCTGTTCCAGTTCGCCGTCACGGAACGGCTTGAGCAGATAATCCGCCGCACCGTAGTGCAGGGCGTTCTTTGCATACTCAAAATCGCTGTACGCCGTAAGAATGATGACCTGCGCGCCGCAGCCCGCCTCGCGCAGGCGCTTGAGCATTTCGATCCCGTCCATCTTCGGCATTTTGATGTCCGTGATAATGATGTTCGGCTGATAGCGCAGCGCCGCGGCAAGCCCCTCTTCGCCGTTTGCCGCCTCTCCGACCACAAAACAGTCGAGCGCGGTCCAGTCCACAGAAAGCACGATGCCCTTGCGGACATAGGGTTCGTCCTCTACGATCAGCACCTTCAGCATGTCGGCTCTCTCCTTTGCATGGGCAGTACGGCCGTGACAACGGCGCCGCATTCCGCACCGTTTGCAAATCGCAGACCGTAATCCGCGCCATAATACTTTTTCAGAATCACGTTTACATTGTACAGTCCGAGGTGTCCGTCGCTGCCCGGCCCCTGGCTTTGAAACGCGCGCAGCATATCCTCCGGGAGTCCGCAGCCGTCGTCCAAGACCGAGATGTAAAGCTCTCCGCGCTCCGTCTCTCCGACCGTTACGGAAATGTTGCCGTTTTCGCGGTCGTTCAGCCCGTGCAGGATCGCGTTCTCCACAAGCGGCTGTAGGATGAGCTTTGGGATCTTGCAGTCGAGGTACGGTTCGCATCCCGTCACCGTATAGGTGAATCTGCCCGGAAAGCGGATCCGTTGAATGCTGATATAGCGCATGAGCAGTTCAAGCTCCTCATACAGCGAAACAAATTCCTTCGTCGAAATGCTGGAGCGCAGAATATCGGCAAGATCCGTGGCCATTTTCGAGATCTCCGGCACGCCGTGCATTTTCCCGATCCACTTCATGGTATCGAGTGTGTTGCAGAGAAAATGCGGGTTGAGCTGCGCCTGCATCATGCGGATCTGCGCCTCGTCGAGATCGCGCTGTCCCTTGACGAGCCGGTCCATATAGGTCTTGAGCCGCTGCACCATACGGTTAAAATTGTCCGCGAGTTGTCCGAGCTCGTCCCGGCTGTTGAGCCGAACGCGGGTATCGAGGCTCCCAAGCTCAACTGCGGCAATGGCCTCGTTCAATCTGCCGATCGGCTCGGAAAGCTGCCTGCTCAGCCCGAGAGAAACTGCGACGCAGAGGATCACGGCCGCAAACACGAGTCCTGCCGTGACCGACCAGAGCAGCCCCAGCGTTTCCCGCGTAACGACCTTTGGCTGACGCAGCACGATGAACAAGCCGCTGTCCTGCTCCTGCCGGATCGCAAAGCTGTAATCGTCGGAGTAGAACGGCGTTCCCTGCAGCAGCATGGCGCGCAGTGCTTCCGACAGCCGCTCCGTCTCCGCTGCATGAGAACAGAAAACGGGACGCCATCGTGCATCCAGCACCAGAAGCGTATTCTGTGCGCCGAAGCTGCCGTGCAGCAACTCCGAAAGACCGTCCTCTGTGATGCTGCCCACAAAAAAGCCCGCCGTTTCTCCGCTGCTTCTGCGGAGAAGCCGCGCCGTGTACAAGCCGTTTCCCGCCTGCGCGCCGTCAAACGGACGCAGCACG
>HF985476.1:51070-69860 GCA_000432015.1 Clostridium sp. CAG:1024
CGGTTCCGCCTGCGCGGCATACAGGATCCCCCAATCCGTCGGCAGAGACTGCGCCGCCCGTCCAGACGTGGAATAGCGCAGCGTTCCCGCCGCATCGTAAAGGTCGAACTGCATGAGCCCGCGCAGCCCTTCCGTCGCATCGTACAGTGCAGAATAGATCTGCTGGCGGAACGCGGCACCGTTTTTCAATTCGTCCGCGACAAACGCGTTGCCCGCAAGCGTATCGCCCACCTGTTCCGCAGCGCGGAGCAAGCCTCCCAGCGAATCCGCCGTTGCGCCGAGCATTGCCTCCGCTTCCTGCGCCGCAGTGTCCGTCATCCTCGTGCGGAACACGACATTCAGAAGCACGCTGCAAACCATGAGCGGGATCACGGTCAGCAGCAGCATGGAAAGAAACAGCTTTCTGCGAAATGTGAGATGCATTCGATTCCTCATGCGCCGCCCCCGTTTCCGGTCAGCTCCGTCCAACGCAAAAGTATCGCGTCATGCGAGGCGCTCGCCCATGTCAAATTGTAATCAATCAGCTTCAGTTCCGTCTGCGCGATCAACCGTTCGGAGGGCTGTACATCCGTTCGCACGGAGCGGCGGCAGAAAGCATCCACGCGCTTCTGCACATCCGCGCCGATCACAAAATCCAGAAAACGCCTGGCATTGTCCGCATGGGGCGCGCCCTTGATGATCGCGGTCCCGTCCGGTACGGCGCTCGTGCCTTCGACTGGATACAAAAGCTCAATGTCCTCTCCGGCCTCGATCCGCTTGAGCGCCGTCTCTTCAAGCGTAACGCCGATGGGCAGCGTTCCGTCCGCAACAGCATCCACAACGTCTCCTGAACCCGCGCACTGTCTGCCGTCAAGGTTCTCCGCAAAACGGGCGAGCACTTCTTCCGTCGTGCCGGGCAGCACTTGGCAAAGCGTTGCAAGCGCGGTATAGCTCGAACCGGAATTTGCAGGGTCCGCGAACGCGATGCGCCCCTTCCACTTCGGGTCTACCAGATCGCTCCAACCGCTCAACGCTTTTGCGGACACCAGTTTTTTGTTATAGATCAGGACAAACGGCAGCGTTGTAAACGGCGCCCAGGTATGATCCTTAGAGCGGCAGTTTCGCAGCAAATACGGTTCTTCCGCGCTTTCATAGACGTCAAAGCACGCCTTGTAGGATTCCAGGCTCTCCACGCCGCCGCCGAACATAATGTCGCAGACGGGCGCGTCCGCTTCCTTTTCGATCCGCGCGAGCAGCTCGTTCGTTCCTCCGGTCTCGACCGCCACCCAGATGCCGGTACGGCTTTCAAACTCTTCCACGATGGGGCCGTAAACCTCCGGCTTGTGCGAGGTATACACCACGAGCCTGTCGCTTTCCTCCGGCGCGAACGCGGCATAAGTCTCGCCGGATTCGGCGCAGCCGACAGTCCCTGCGAGCAGGAGCAGGGCGGCAAGCGCTGAAGCGAACGGGAAACGCCACCGTTTCATCGGTTTTCCATCCTTATTTTCGTATTTGGGGATCCGTTTGTGTGTAGCGAACAAGTCGTTGCCCGCGGCAATGTGAAGATCCGTTCCTAAGCGAGAATACGGTCCCGTCAGAGCTTCGGGATCCAATCGAAAATGACATGCGCAAGCGCGTCGGAATTGTTGTCCGGCACGATATGATCCGCGATCGCTTTGATCTCGTCGATCGCGTTGTCCGGCGCAAACGCGATATCCGCTTCCTGCAGCATCGCCGCATCGTTCCAATAATCGCCGATGCAGAGGATCCTGCGTCCCGCCACTTCCGGCAACGCCCGGATCGCGCGAACGCCCGTTCCCTTGTCAACGCCCGCGGGCAGCAGTTCGAAGTATTTTGCGTCCTTTACAATATCCGTTGTACCGAGCGTGAGCGCAAACGCCCGATCGAGTTCCTGTTCACGGATCATGCGCTGTGCGCCGGCCTGCGCTTTTTCCTCGCCGAAGATCAGCATTTTGAACCAGTCGTCCGAAAGAAGCGACTCCGCCGTACAAAATCTGCATGGGCGATGAATGGCGAGATAGGGTCCGTTCGCCGTTTCCTCCGGCGTAACGTAGTTGATGCCGTCCCGCGTGTAGACCTGAATATCAAGCTGCGGCGCGTGCTCTCTGCACCACGCGATCACGCGGAACGCAGCCGCATGGTCAAGATAGCTGCACTGTCCGTATCGCTTCGTTTCATAATTGTAAACCGCCGCACCGTTGAGCAGCACCGACGGCGCATTCAGCGGAACGCCGGGGAGATAGCGGACCGCATTTTCCACGGCGCGCCCCGTCGCGACGCCAAACAGGCCGCCACCCCGAACAAATGCCGCGATCGCCCTGCGGTTTCCGTCCGAAATGCTGCCGTCGCTTGAAAACAGCGTCGCATCCAGATCGCTGAGCAGTACGACTTCCCGGTTTTGCATGGTATTCCTCCCCCTGTATGCCGTCGGTTTTTCATATGACTTGAGTATACCATACGCGCCGCCGCTTCCGCAGCGAATTTGTTTGGAAATATCCGCTTTTTCATAATAATGACAGAATTGTCCCCTGTCTTTCCGCTCGTTCCATCCTGTAGAATGATGGTATCCGGGCGGAGTCTCCGCCCAACAAATCACATCAGGAGGAAAACAGAATGAAAAAGTGCATCGCGTTCATGATGGCTCTTGCTATGGTTCTGAGCCTCGTAGCATGCTCGGCCAAGCCCGCTGAGTCCACCGCGCCCGAAGTTCCGACCGGCGCTGAAGAAGCAGCCGTGCCGGTAGCCGAAGAACCCGTCGCGGAGGAGAACCTCACCGAGACGCAGAAGATCATCAAGGAAGCCGAGGGCATGACCCTGGAAGAGCTTGCCAAGAAGGCGATCGAAGAGTCGAACGGCGCTACGTTCTACGGCGTCGGCAACTCCAGCCGCGGCAAGTCCGCTCTGCCGCTCTTCATTGAGTATTTGCAGAGCATCGACCCGAACTACACCATGGAGTTCGATTGGCAGCAGCCGAAGAACAACAAGATCTTCGACCAGCTCACCGCAGACTCCCTGAAGAACGTCGGCACCTATGCGATGACCCTCATTCAGGACGGCAACCAGATCGAGAGCAAGATGGTCAAGACCGGCATCCTCGACACCTTTGTGCCGCTCGATTGGGCAAACGCCAACGGTACGACCGCGGATGCATATGAAGGCTATCTGCCGCTGCAGACGCTGAATAAGGTCTTCATGTTCAACAACACCGGTTCCAAGACCTACACCAACTGCTGGGATTTCGTGGCGGAAGGCGAGCATGGTCTGTACATGGATATCGACTCCGAGATCGTCGGCAAGAACTTCCTCTACATGCTGACCGAGGATACCTATGCCGGATACCTGAAGGCTGCTTACGACAAGCTCGACGCTGACAAGCAGGCCTACTTCAAGCCCGTCATCGACGCGATGGCAGCAGACGCTGCAGACCTCGGTCTCGGTGCTGACGGCGCATACGCGCTTGCCTGGATCAAGCTGTGGGTCGAGAGCTACAACGCGCAGACCGACGACGGCCCGATCTGCAACACGCTCGTTGACAAGTCCGCGACCGATCAGTTCGGCCTGCTGGTCTACTCGAAGCTCCGTTCCGTCGAGGAATCCGACTCCGTGTCGAAGAACAACATCACCGTCGCCGCCTACCAGGACGGCTACACCGGCATCGGTGGCTATGGCTACTGCCATTACCTGTTCGTGACGGACAACAGCCCGCTCCCGTGGACCGCTTGCGCGTTCATCGCTTACATGACCTGCACCGCTGACGGTTTCAGCGCATGGGGCAAGGACATGGGCGGTTATTCCTCCAATCCCGAAGTCGCTGCCGCGACCGAGGAAAAGTACGGCCACAGCAAGGGCGGCTATGACGAGAACGGCGTTAACGTCTTTGACTGCAAGAACGACCGCGGCTTCGACTGGTGGAAGAACCAGGGCGAGCTCGTCATCGAGGATCCCGAATACTGCGCATCCGTCGCATTCACCGTCGGCAGCTGGATCGAGATGCTGACCAAGTACACGGCGGGCTAAGTTCGGTTCTGTCCGAATTTCAAATCGTTATTCCCGTTTTGTCCGGGCGCATGATCTTGTGCGCCCGGACGCCGGGCTGCTCCCACAATTTGCAGCGCCTTGAACGGCGCGCTCCGGATCGGACGCTTTCCCTGCCGCATCTCCCGATCCGCGTTCCACATTCCTATTCTCTTCTTGAACGTCGCTTCACGGCATGGGAGGTCATTCATGCAGCGTACAGCCAAAAAACCGAGCAAATGGCAGATCCGTCTGAACAAGCTCAAAACCTATTTCGCGAAGCCGCAAAACGTCGTCCTTCTGCTTATGGGCATCGTGCTGACGGTCACGACCGTCGCGCCCATCGTTGCAATCGTCCGGGATACGCTCATCATTCACCCCGGCACGATCGACGAGCACCTCACCGGGATGTCGTCCGGCTATACCCTCATCAACTACGTCGATCTTTTCACGAGCAGGCTCGCAAAAACCAACCTGTGGACGCCGCTTCTCAACACCGTTCTGCTTTCGGTGCTGTCCTGCGTCATCTCGATCCTGTTCGGCGGCGTGTTCGCCTTTCTCATCACGAGAACGAACCTGAAATTCAGAAAATATCTCAGCTCCATCTTTATTTTTCCGTATATCATGCCGCAGTGGACGCTCGCCGTCGTCTGGCAGAACCTGTTCAACAGCAATGTTGTGACCGGTACGTCGAACGGCCTGCTCGCTTCGGTGTTCCATATTACGATGCCGATCTGGTGGTGCAAGGGCCTGTTCCCGAGCGCCATGGTGCTCGGTCTGCACTATGCGCCCTTTGCCTACATCCTGATCGGCGGCATCTTCCGCAACATGGACGCAAACCTTGAGGAAGCGGCGACGATCCTCGATACGCCGCGCTGGAAAACGATGTTCAAGGTCACGCTCCCCATGATCAAGCCCGCCATTCTTTCGACGATCCTGCTTGTGTTCGGCAGCGCGATGGGCAGCTATCCCGTCCCGCATTACCTGAACCTTGCAACGCTTTCGACGAAGTATATCTCCATGAACTCGAAGTACACGGGCGAAGCGAGCATTCTTGCGATCCTTATGATGATCTTCGGCGTGCTCATCCTGCTCCTGAACCAGGCGAGCGTCAAGAGCCGCAAGAGCTATACGACCGTCACGGGCAAATCCGGTCAGACGTCAAAATTCAATCTGGGACGCTCCGGCAAATATGTGATCGCGATCATTCTCATCGTCGTCACCTTCTTCACGAGCATTTTCCCGATCGTATCCTTTGCCTTTGAGACGTTCCTGCCGAACCCCGGCGACTACAGCTTCCTCTACACCGGCAACGTCAACAATTTGACGACAAAGTGGTGGATCACGAACGAGAACATCACCGAGAACGGCATGTACGGTCAGCAGGGCATTCTCTATAACGACACGATCTGGCGCGCCTACGGCGGCACGATTCTCGTCGCCGTCTGCTGCGCACTGGCCGCCGGCACGATCGGAACGCTCATCGGCTACGCCGTTTCAAAGAATCGCCGGAGCCGCTGGGCAAACTACGTCAACAGCGTTGCGTTTTTGCCCTACCTTATGCCGTCGATCGCGGTGGGCGTCGCGTTCTTTATCCTGTTCTCGAACCAATACATCAACCTGTTCAACACCTATGCGCTGCTGATCATCGTCGGCACTGTAAAGTACATTCCGTTCGCAAGCAGAAGCTCTCTGAACTCCATGCTCCAGCTGAGCGGCGAGATCGAGGAGGCGGCGATCATACAGGACATCCCCTGGATCAAGCGCATGACGCGCATCATCATCCCGATCCAGAAGACTTCGATCATCAGCGGCTATCTGCTGCCGTTTATGACCTGCCTGCGCGAACTGTCGCTGTTCATCCTGCTCTGCGTACAGGGCTTCATCCTTTCCACAACACTGGACTACTTTGACGAGATGGGTCTTTACGCTTTCTCGAGCGGTATCAACCTGATCCTGATCGTGACCATACTCATCTGCAACGCACTCGTGAACAAGGTCACGGGCGCAAGCCTTGACAAAGGAATTGGAGGTTAACTTGCCATGCCGAAGATCGAACTCAAACATGTAAACAAGCGCTGGGGCGGCTTTTATGCGGTCGAGGATCTGAACCTGTCCATCGATGACGCCGCTTTCGTCACCCTGCTCGGCCCGTCGGGCTGCGGCAAGACGACAACGCTGCGCATGATCGCGGGTCTTGAGACCCCCACGAGCGGCCGTATCGAGATCGGCGACACGGTCGTGTTCGACAGCGAGCTCGGCATCAACATCCCGCCGAACAAGCGCAAAGTCGGCTTCCTGTTCCAGAACTATGCGCTCTGGCCGAACATGACGGTCTACGACAATATCGCTTTCGGCCTCAGCAACATCAAGAGCGAGATGCCGCGGATCGACTTTGAGGCAA
Organism: Clostridium sp. CAG:1024; assembly: GCA_000432015.1. Classification (GTDB taxonomy): domain Bacteria; phylum Bacillota; class Clostridia; order Christensenellales; family CAG-138; genus CAG-1024. The sequence continues at coordinate 57,489 of HF985476.1, forward strand.
AAAACACCGCGCGTCTCATCGAGCTTTTGAAAACGCCCGAGGACATCATTCGTCAAATCGAGGACTGCCGCACGAAGAAGGGGACGCTTGATCAGAAGAAGGCGTACATCAAGCTGATCGACGCCTATACCATCTCCATGTTCACGGCAAAAGAGCTGTACCGCTTTGATCTTCAGAGCGCAAAGGATCCCGGCGCGCGCGCAAAAGAGCTGACCGAGAAACTGAAAGCAAAGCTCACCGCAGCGCAGGCTGCGGCCAAAGCGAAGGGTCTTGCGCTCAACCCGGATTTCGAGTTCACAAAGAACGGCAAGACCGTGACCGAGGTGCGCAAACTCACCCGCGAAGAGATCGATCTTTCCGTGCGCCGCGTATCGCGCATCGTCAAGATCAGCATGTTCATGGATCGCTACCCCGCCGAGCTTTCCGGCGGCCAGCAGCAGCGCGTCGCCATTGCAAGAACGCTTGCGCCGGAACCGACCGTGCTCTTCATGGATGAGCCGCTCTCGAACCTCGATGCAAAGCTCCGCCTGGAAATGCGCTATGAATTGCAGCGTCTGCATCTCGAAACCGGGAGCACCTTTGTATACGTCACGCATGACCAGATGGAGGCCATGACGCTTGCAACACGTATCTGTCTCATCGACAACGGCGTGCTCCAGCAGTACGCTCCGCCGCTCACGGTCTACGGCGCGCCGGAGAACCTCTTTGTCGCGGATTTTGTCGGCAATCCCGCGATCAACTTTATCAACGCGCATGGCGAGCAAGCCGCCGACGGCAGCATTCGGATCCGGCTTTTGAACGACGTCGAAGCGAAGTTCATCGCAAACGAGGCGCTCGATCTGCCCGCCTGGTTCCGCGCCCGCGACGAGGCCGCTGCAAACGAGGCTGCCGCGCGTGCAGCCCGCGCAAAACAGAAAGGCTATGTTGAAAAAAGCAACAAGGATGAAGTGTTCCATTGCCATATCGCGAAGGTCGTCGAGGACGACGACGCGCTGCTCGAAGAACCCGTTTTGACGGATGGTGACTTTGTACTCGGCATCCGACCCGAATTTGTCGTCATCACCGAGGACGGCAATCTCCCCGGTGAGATCTATGGCGCTATGCCCACCGGCATGGAGTCCACCCTGAAGATCCGCGTCGGCGAGTACCTTCTCACCAGCGTGGCGTTCGGAAGCTCGCTCTTTGCCATCGGCACGGCGGTCAAGCTCGCATTTACGGGCAATGACATCCTGCTCTTCGATCGAAAGTCCGGCCGCCGCATTGCCTGCGGACAAATGGAGATCCTGTAACAAAGGACCGCATCGCAGCTCCTTTCGCTCTGATCCCGAATAGGCGGCTGTCCCGGCTTTCCCTTACCGGCTTCACTGGATGTGGATTTCTCGAACATCATAGAAAACGCAATCGAGCGGCACGTATCTGTGCCGCTCGAATTTTGTATGCTCCGCTACTTCTATTTCTGCCGTTCACTCCGAAAGGCGTGTCAGCCCGTCCGCCGGAAATGCCTCGCCCATCGCCGTAAAGCTCCTCGCCCCGCACGCCAGCTGCGCCGCGCAGTAGGCAAGATTGCGCCCGTGGCTCGGTCCGCCGGACTCCAGGGCGCAGTACATTTCGTTCATCTCCCGAAGATCCCGCACGCCGGCTATGCCGTGTTCCCGTATCGTATCGTCCAGACAGCCGTTATCCGGAGCGATAATATAGTATTCGTCTGCGGTATACACCGCCACAACGCGTTCCCCCCGCCACAACGCGTTCCCCGGAGCCCGCCCCCGGATCGACCGCGCACACAAAGACCGTTCCCTCCGGCCACGCGGAAAGCTGGTCGGACAGCAGTTCTGACGCCGCCGCAACATCAAAACGCGGCGCCTCGTTCGTAAGCGTGTAGACCTGCAGTCGCGGTTCCACCCGCTTTACAATGCCGATCAGCGCCGCCGCGCCGCCGCCCTCTCCGAAATCGGATAAAACCACAATGGAGTGCTGTTTCATCCTTTCACTCCTTTGTAATGTCGAGCGACCATGCGGAACCGCCGTCCACGCCGTATGTACGCGCAAAATCCTGCTGGTTCATAGCGATCCCCATAAAACCCGTGGAACTGTTATACAAGATCTCCTCACCGGGCTTTGCGTATCCGAACGAACGGTGATACAGGATCGGCTTATCAAAGACCGTCGCGCCGTTATGGCAGATTTTGACGCGCACATGCTCGCCCTGCCTGATCCCGGTCGATTCAAACTGATCGATCCGGATATTCGTTTCAAGGTTGCCAAAGGTATCCATAAGCTCCGTTACACAGCCATGCGCCTCATTCGGCCCCGCAGAGGATGCCGGGATCTTGAACGCCACGATCTCGCTCACCGGGTAAGCCGGGCCGACGCCCGCATAGTCGATCACGCCCGCCGCCAGCTTTGCCGCACAATATGCAAACAGGTCGCGCCCGTGAAAAATGCTCGTTTTTTCCGTTCCCTTCAGGCGGTTCACCGTCTCGTCGATCTCACGGATCTCCTCAATGCCGTACTCGTTCAGCACGCCGGTGAGAGAGCCGTTGTCCGGCGTCACGATATAATAGCCGTTTTTGGTCTTTGCGACCGATGCCCGGCGCGATGTGCCGACGCCCGGATCGACAACGGACACGAAGACCGTTCCCTTCGGCCAATAGATGATCGCGTTTCGCAGCGAGGACGAGGCCTTCTCCACATTGAACTTCGGCAGCGTGTGCGCCATGTCATAGAGCTGCAGCTCCGGATCGATGCACTTGCAGACGCCGAACATTGCGCCGCCGCCCATGCCGAAGTCCGTCTGCATGACAATACAGGGTTTCATTCCTCTCTCCCTCCTCACAGCTTCACGATGGTCACTTTGTAATCCTCAAAGTTTTCACCGACATCATAAATATGCGGCAAGTACTTTGCGGAAAAGCTTCTCTGGTTCAGGCTGAGCGCAATGTATGGGCTCGTGCTTCCATTGTACAGGATCGGCTCGCCAACACCGACATACCCGAAGGAGCGGTGATACAGCACGTCCTCGTCAAAGTAAACATGTCCGTCCTTTTCCACTGTGACGCGCGCATGATCGCCGTAAACGATGCCGGTCTTTTCAAAGTCATCGACGGTGATATTCGTCGAGATGCCGCCGAAATGCTCCAGGCTTCCCGCGATTGCGCCGTCCGCGCGTCCGGGGGCGACCGTCCCCTTTTCCGTATGGAACAGGACGATCTCGCTCTTTGGATACTCCGGCCCGACGCCCGCATAGTCGATGACGCCGGACGCCAACCGCGCAGCCGTATACGCGAAGATGTCCCGTCCATGGAACGTGCCGGCCTTTTCGCTGCCCCGCAGCCGGTTCACAGTCTCGTCGATCTCGCGCACAGCCTCGATCTCATCGATCATAGCGGTCAGCGTTCCGTTATCGGGCGTTACGATATAGCTGCCGTTTTTGAGCTTCGCAACGCACGCGCGGCGCGCCGTCCCTACGCCCGGATCGACAACGGACACGAAGATCGTTCCGGGACGCCAATAGGGTATCGTATCCGCGAGCAGGAACGCGCCCTGCCGCATATCAAACGGCCGGATCTCATGGTTCAGGTCGCTGATATACAGATCGTCGTCCACCATCTTGATCACGCCGTACATAGAGCTGACAAAGCCCGTGGTGAGGCCAAAATCCGTCTGCAAAACGATGCTCGGTTTTTTCATTGTCCGATTCCTCCCTCTTATTGTTCTTCACGTTCGATGCGAACGGCATAGTCCGCCATCGCAGTCTCTTTCCGCAGCAGCGGCGCAAGGTAGCGTCCCGCAAAGCTCGTCTGATTGCACCCCAGTCCCATAAAGTCGCTGCTGCCGTTGAACAGCACCGGTGCGCCCTCCGGCACACAGCCGAACGTGCGCTCATAACGGAGCCTGCCGTCGAACACTGCCGTTTCTCCATACGTCACAGTGAGCCGGATCCTATCGCCCGGCCGGATGCCGCTTTCTAAGAATCGATCTATCGTGATGTTGAGATTCAGATTGCCGAAGGCCGCGACAACGCTCTGGATGCCGCACTGGACACGCCCCGCCTCCACGCGGACAGGCGCGCTGTCAAAGCGGACGAGCTGTTCCGGCTCCATCTCGCCGCCAACCGCCTCGAATCGGAGAATCCCGCTTGCCAGAAGGCCCGCGGTATACGCATACAGATTCGCGCCGACCGGGCAGTCGACCGCGTCAATGCGGCGAAGCGCCGCGATGCCGTGCGTCTGCTCCCACACGGTAAGCAATCCGTTGTTCGGCACGAGAAACACCTTGCCATCCGGCGCTTTCGCCGCAATGGGCGGAAAGGGTCTCCCCTTCCCGTCCGTTTCGCCGATCAGCGCGGCCGTGACCGTCCGCGCCGGAAAATAGCCGAGAAACCCATGCAGCGTTGCAGCCGCGCCCGGCACATCGCCTGCCGGGAAATTATTTACGGCAAGACAAACATCCAGCGCCTCCTCTGCACGCTTGACTGCACCGATGAGCTTTGCCGCGCGGCCGTCACGCGTGCCGTAGTCGGTCAAAATCGCAATGACTGACTGCTGCATATGTCCTCCTTACGCCTTTTTCAGCGTGATTTTCCAGCTCGGGCCGTAGTCAAGGCCAAGATCTTTTACAAGGTTGCCCTGGTTCTTTGCGAGCATGACCGTGCTGGTTTCCGAACTGAACACAAACGCTGCCTTGAGCGGCACAAAGCCAAAGCTCTTTTCAAGCGGCAGGATCTCGTCGAGCACTGTCTTGCCGTCGTTTTCGAGCGTGACATGCACCTTGTCGCCGTAGACCATGTCGTTTTCCGCGAGCCAGCGGAAGGGGATGTTCGTGCCGACCAGTCCGAAGTGCTCCGTCGCCTCGTTCAGCATGCCTGTGAGCACGCCGTTGCTGCATTCCGGATGAATGTACGGCGCCATGACGATCTCCTCCACAGGGTATTCCGGGCCAACGCCCTCAAAGTCGATCACGCCCGCCGCAAGACGGCCTGCGCAATAGGCATACACGTCGCGTCCATGGAAGATATGCACATCGCGCGTCGTGGGGTAGCGATTGACGGTTTCGTCGATCTCGCGCACGGCCACGATCCCGATCTGTTCCTTCACATATGTAAGCGTGCCGTTGTCGGGCGTCACGATATAGGAACCATTTTTCAGCTTGGCAACGCAGGACTTTCTCGCCGTTCCGACGCCGGGATCGACAACGGAAACGAACACCGTCTCCTCCGGCCAGAACGGGATCGTATAAACAAGCGCGTCCGACGCCGCGAGCACGTCGAAGGTTCGGATCGCATGGGTGCTGTCGAACAGATCAAGCTCCGGGCAGATCTGCCGGCAAACGCCCTTCATGGTGGAAACGGAAAGATTATCTGTACCAAAGTCTGTCTGCATAACGACTGCGTGTTTCATATTCTTAAATCCTTTCATCAATACGTTTTGACTGTATTTGTCGTTTTCGCGTGTTCTGCAGTCGGCGGTCCCCAATCTGCGGCCATTGCGTGCGGTCACGGGTTCGAGTCCCGTTACCTGTTTTTCGCATTGCAAAGCGCGGGGATCTGCGTCGTTTTCTCCGTTTTCGGGTACAGGAAAACAAGCGCAGCCATTTTTGCAGCACATCGGTCAAGCAGCGCCGGGCTTCCGTGCGCGGCCCTTTCAACCGCCGGTTTCTCTTAGCTGAACCACTTCATGAAGAACAACGTATCCAACGGGTTGACCTTTACGATGTCGTCAACATGAACAAACGGACACCACATGGTCACCGGGTACGGATGGATGATCTTCGTATATATGACATAAAACAGAATGACAGCGGCGAACACTGCAGAGAACGTCCTGGCAATCCTGTCAGCTTTCGTAAGTTCATGTTCGGCATACCATGTACGCTTTTTCAAACGGCCGTAGCCGCGCAGGTCCATGGCGTTTGCAATGCTCTCCACCTTGCCGAACGAGGAAATGATGAGCGGCACGAGCAGTGCGGCAGTGGCTTTCAGCCGTTTCCCGACCGAGGCTTTTTTACTGAGCTCTACGCCGCGCATCTGCATACTATTGCGGATGTCGATAAACCGGCGCGCAATATCCGGGATCGTGCGGTACGCAAGCGACACAATCGTACAGACCTTATACGGAACGTGCAGAAACGCAAGTCCGGAGGCGAACTCCGACGGCGTCGTCATCAGCACGAATGCGATCACGACGAGGAAGGACGCTAAACGTTTCAAAAACGTCACGAGCGCGTACCAGAGCGTCTCCCTTACCAAATACAGATTCTCTGAAGCCTGCCAGATAATGGTTTTCCCTCCGGTATGCGTCAGCCCCACATCCGGCGAGATCAGGAGCAGAAACAGCGTGCCGATGACGCCCGTTGTCACGAACATGAAAATGAGCATGAAACGAAGCGGCTTATAGTTCGGCTTCATGGAAACGATCGCAGCGATCGGGAACGCCATGAGCGGAACGATCACGCGAACATCGAATGTGGCGATGATGGCGACCGTGAACAGGATGAACAGCATGAGCTTCGTCCCGCCCGTCATCTTATGCAGCGGCGTACTGCCGGGAATGAAGTTGATTACCAGCCGATTATTCACCGACTCTCACCTTCCTTTCGTGCTCGATAAAGCGGCGCGTGACCTGCTCGGGCGAAAGCGAAAGCTTCTGTGCCAGTGTATACAGCGACGTTTGCTTGAGGCTGGCCTCCCGAATGAGCGTATCGTCCGCGAGCACCGCAGAAACGCTCTCATCCGCGACCAGGCGGCTGTCGGAGAACACCAGCGCGCGATCCGTATTCTCAAGCGCAAGGTGCATATCGTGCGTGATGAACAGGATCGTTTTTCCGTACTCATGATTGAGTACGTCGATGAACTTCATGATCTCCGTGTAACTCCGATAATCCTGTCCCGCCGAAGGCTCGTCAAGTATGAGCACGTCCGGTTCGAGCACCAGAATGGAGGCCACGGTGATCCTCTTTTTCTGTCCGTAGCTGACCGTATCCACCGGCCAGTTGCGCATCGGGAAAAGGCTGCATGCGTTCAGCGCGTTCGTTGCGCGGCGCACGAGTTCTTCCCGCGGGACATTGCGGATGGTCAGGGCGTATTCGACCTCGTTCTTGATCGTGTCCTTGATAATCATCTGGTTCGGGTTCTGCATGACGTAGCCGACACGCTCGCCGATCTCCTTGATCGACATGGACTTGCTGTTCTGCCCGTCAATCTCGATCGTTCCCTCTTCCGGTCTTCCGACGCCGCAGATCAGCCGCGCAACGGTCGATTTCCCTGCGCCGTTCCTTCCGACGACCGCGATACGCTCGCCGCGATGGACGACAAAGGATACGTCGTTCACGACCCGTTTGCCCGGCTCGTAAGAATAGCTGACACGGTTGAAGCGGATGACCTCATCGCCGTCCGGCTGCGGGTCCGGCTCCGTCGTTTCGGAAAAAAACGTTCTCAGCTTGGCCGCGTTTTCTTCCGAAAACGTCAGGGAATGGATGTCGCAGAGGTTTTTGTTGCCCTCGAGCGAGCAGCCTGCGTATTTCATCGCCGTGATATAGAGCGGCTCGCGAATGCCGTTCTTTTGCAGCAGTTCGCTTCTGAGCAGCTCGTCCGGCGTGGTGTCCGCAACGATGCGCCCCTCCGACATGAGGACGATGCGATCGACGCGCCGATGCAGCACATCCTCGAGCCGGTGTTCGATGATGAGGATCGTGCGTTCTTCGTCCCGCGCCAAATCGTCGATGAGCTCAACGGCTGTCTCGCCCATCTGCGGATCGAGCGCCGCGAGCGGCTCGTCGAATATCAGAACACTGACATTGCTGCCGAGCACGCCCGCGATCGCCACCTTTTGTTTTTGACCACCGGAAAGATCAAACGGCACCGCCGCAAGGAAGTCCTGCATTCCCGTGGTCGCCGCATGCTTTTGCACGATCGGCACCATTTCGCTGCGGGGTCTTGCTTCGTTTTCCATGGCAAAGGCGATGTCCTCCGCCACGGATAGACCGACGAATTGTGCGTCGCTGTCCTGCAATACCGTTCCCACGGACTTGCTGAGCTCGTAGATGGACAGATCTTTCGTTTCCCTCCCCATCACGGTCAGCGAGCCCGTGATCGTTCCTTCGTTTGAAAACGGGATAAGCCCGTTGATGCAATTGACCAACGTCGATTTTCCGCTGCCGGAGCCGCCGAGAATGAGCACTTTTTCGCCCTTATGGATCTCGAGATTGATATCATAGAGCGTCGGCTTCTGCTGCACCTTGTACTGAAAACCGAAGTTTTCAAACTTGATGATGGTCTCTTTCATTTAGAAGTCTCCGAATACGGTTTGTATCGCTTGATTAATACTGATCCGACTGATCTTCCGTCAGGTTCGTTCTTGCCTTATAGCGCTTTGCAAGGATCAAGAGCACCGGGATGCCAATGATCACGAGCACCGCGGAATTTCCGAGCGTCGCAGCGAACGCCTGCAGGAAGGTGACGTTCAGGTCGGAAGCGTAGAGCAGGTAGGAGAACACGGGCGTGATGACGCCAAACGCAACCATATTGCCGAGAATGCAGCAGACCGCATAGAGGATCGCCTGCTTCACGGTGAATACGCCTTCCTTGATGCGTGCGCCGTAGATCGGCAGCAGACCAACGCAGAAGCCCATCACGGCGTTGCCGATCGACCAGTCAAACCACATGCCCCAACCGCCGATGAGGTCCGCGATCACGTTGCCGACGCCGCAGCTCAGCAGTGCCGGCAGGGGTCCGAACAGACCGCCGACGACCACGGGAATGATCATGGCGCTCGAAAGGCTGGTGTTCGTGAAGATCGGGATGCCGCCGTACACCATCAGCACGCCGTACAACGCCGCACCGATCGCGACCGCAACGATGGTCTTGGTGTTCCACTCGCCGACCAGCAGCGAGCCCGCGCTCTTCTTCTTGAGTTTTTCCATGTTTGTTACCTCCTGTTTTTGTTAGCAACGGTTGTTCCGTTCCGACGCCCACCCCGGACGCCGCTGTGCAGGGTTCAGAGACGATCATACAAGCACTTGTTCAATTACTTGTACAAGTATAGCACCCGCCGCTGTGACTGTCAACCGCATTTGTGGGCGCGTCCTTCCCGCAATCCCCCGTTTTCCGGCGGTTTTCCTTCAAAATTTTCTGGCGCATTTCTCGGTATTTTTGAGAGTGTGTCCAAATTTCCGCTTGTCCAAATGTTCAACTTGTGCTAATATCGTATACAAGTAATCAAGCCGTACTAATCGAGGGGTCTTATGCAAAGCAAGTTGTACAGCAGCCACGTTCCGTCCTACGTCAGTATTTATAATTCTCTGTATTCGGACATCATGGACGGTGTATATCCCGAAGGCGGCGTTTTGCCCGGCGAACAGCAGCTCGCAGAGAAGTATAACGTGAGCCGCAACACGCTCCGGCAGGCGCTGGCCATTCTCAGCGAGGACGGGTTGATTATCAAATCCCGCGGCCGCGGAACCGTCGTCGCAGAGCGCACGGACAAAACGATCACAAAGCGCATTTTCAATCCCATGACGACGCTGTGTACGGATATGGTGGATGACGTGGAGGTGCGATACAACTATGCGACGCCCACAGACATTGCAAGAAGCCGTCTCGGTCTCTCCAAGAGCGAGATCCTGCTTGCAAGCGACCTCATCTACCGTGCGGGCGGCACGGTCGTTGGTTATTCGTTTGTGCAGATCCCGACGCGTGTGCTCTCCGAGCTTGACGTTTCCGTGGCCGAGGACGCCTCCATCCACGAGCTGTTGAATACGAAGCTCTACGACGCCGCGGCGCGGCAAACGCTGGTCATAAAGCTCATCTTTGCAAACGAGATCGAGGTGGAGTTTTTGGAGGTCGCCGAGGGAAAACCTCTCATCCTGATTGAATCCATCCTGTATCATGCAAACCATACGCCGCTTGCGCGCTGCAAGTTCTACTTCCTTCCGGAGCACTACAAACTGCAATACATTCTCCAGTGACCGCGTCGCATACGATCCGCCTTTGGAAACTCATGGACAAGCGCCGTTTCGCAAACTATAATAAGTGTGCGGCGGCGCCGTTTGCTGTCGCAGGGGAGGTGCCATACCAAATGAAGTATCATGCAGAGGTAGACCCGACCGCGTTCGTTGCGCCGGACGCCGACCTCGTCGGCCATGTTCGGATCGGACGGCATTGCAGCGTTTATTTCCATGCGGTTCTGCGTGCGGAGACGGCGGAGATCGTCGTCGGCGACGGCTCCAATTTGCAGGACGGCGTGATCGTACATACCGACCCCGGTTCCCCGGTGCACATCGGGAAAAACGTGACCGTGGGACACGGCGCGATCCTGCACGGCTGCACGATCGGCGACGGTTCGCTCATCGGTATGGGCGCGATCGTTTTGAACGGCGCTGTGCTCGGAAAGAATTGTCTTGTCGGCGCGGGCGCGCTCGTAACGGAGGGCAAGTCGTTTCCGGACAACACGATGCTGCTCGGCAGTCCTGCGCGTGCCGTGCATACGTTAACGCCCGAAGAGGCCGCAAAGCTCACGGACGCGGCCGGCGGGTATCAAACGCTCATCGAACGCTACAAAAAGGAATTTGACGACGTATGAAACGAATCCTGATGCTCGGCACGGGCGGCACCATCGCGTCCGCCAGCACCGCAGACGGTCTCGTTCCGCAGCTCAGTACGGATGAGATCCTCGGCGCGATCCCGTCGATCGCCCGTCTTTGCCATGCGGACGCCTTGCAGGTGTGCAACATCGACAGCACGAACATCCTGCCCTCGCATTGGCTGCTCATGGAGGCCGCCATCGAGCAGAATTATGATCGATACGACGGATTTGTCGTCTGCCACGGTACGGACACCATGGCGTACACGGCCGCGGCACTCTCCTATCTCGTGCAGGGCAGTCCGAAGCCCATCGTCATCACCGGCTCGCAAAAGCCCCTGAACACGGAAAATACAGACTCCAGAACGAATCTATACGCAAGCTTCACCTATGCGTCGAGCGCATGCGCTTCGGGCGTCGTCATCGTATTTGACGGACGCGTCATTCCCGGCACGCGCGCGAGAAAGGTCCGCAGCAAGAGTTTTGACGCATTCATGAGCATCAACTACCCGGAACTGGCTTCCGTGCGAGACGGCCGCATCCTCTCCTACATTACGCTGCCGCACGCGGACGCACCGCGTTTTTGCCGCACGCTCTCCGACCGTGTAGCGCTACTCAAGCTCATCCCCGGTACGGATCCGGAGGTGCTGGATTTTCTGCTCAGCCGCAGCGATGCGGTCATCATCGAAAGCTATGGCGTGGGAGGTCTGCCGCAGCTCGGCAACGACGAATACCTCACGCGCATCAACCGGGCGGCGGCAGCGGGAAAAACGATCGTGATGACCACGCAGGTGCAGCTTGAAGGCAGCGACATCGGCGTTTATCAGGTCGGCCACGCGCTGAAATCCTTTCCGAACATTCTGGAAGCTTACGACATGACCACGGAAGCCGTTGTGACAAAGCTCATGTGGATCCTTGGTCAGACGCACGATCCCCTTACCGTGCGTCAAATGTTCTACACACCCGTCGCACATGATCTTCTCAGCACGGAGGTATCGAAATGAACGAAAGAATCGCCATCGTGACCGGCGCGTCCAGCGGCATCGGCCGCGAATTTGCCAAGCAGCTCGGAGCCTTGCCGGGGCTTGACGCGATCTGGCTCATTGCCCGGCGCACGGATCGGCTCAAAGCCATTGCAAAAGAGCTTCCCATTCCCGCGGTCTGTATCCCGCTCGACCTTCTGGATCGCACGTCCGCAGCCGTGTTTTCGGAGCGTCTCGCAAAAGCCGCACCAGATGTGCGCTATTTTGTCCACGCCGCGGGCTTCGGCAAGTTCGGGACCTATCAGGATCTTACCACCGACGAGATCGACGGCATGATCGATCTCAACGCACGGGCAAGCGTGCATTTGACCTATGCGGTCCTGCCGTACATGCAGCGCGGCAGCCGAGTGCTTCTTCTCGGCAGTGCTTCCGCATTCCAGCCGCTTCCGGAATTCAACCTGTACGCTTCGACAAAGGCATTCGTCGTCCACTTCTCGCGTGCGCTCAATGTGGAGCTGCGTCCGCGCGGCATCAGTGTTACGGCCGTGTGTCCCGGATTTGTTCGGACGGAGTTCTTTGAGGTCGCCAAGCGGACGAAGAATCCCGAGACCTGTCAGCACTTCTCACCCATGTACGAGCCTGCGGACGTTGTAAAAAAGGCCATCTCCGACAGTGCAAAAGGCCATGACCTGTCCATTCTCGGCTTTACGACCAGGTTCCGTCGGTTCATGGCGCGCGTTCTGCCCGCCAAGTGGGTCATGGATACCTGGATGAAGATCAAGTAACGCGGACACGCAGCCGGGGTGCGGCCC
>HF985477.1:0-1554 GCA_000432015.1 Clostridium sp. CAG:1024
CTGCAGGATTCGTCCGCACGAAGCAGGATCACCGCATCGCGTTTGAGAACGGCAAGTCGGAGCGGCTATTATACCGGCCCGCAGCGGATGGCGGCGCTGTCCTGCGGCTTGCGGATGCGGACGGAAAAGGCGAAACGCTGTCCGATGTCGGCTTTGCCCTGTACCGGCGTGTTGCCGGCACGGAAGGCCTGTATCTCGGTACATATACCACGGGACAGGACGGGAGCATCAATGTAAACGGTCTGCCTGCGGGCACTTATTGGTTCACAGAGATCGATCCGCCCGCGGGTTACGTTGCGGAAGAACGGACGGAGTATGCTTTTTCGATTGGCGAAAACGGCGGGACGTCAGAGATCTGGGCTGCCAATCGCTCGCGCTGTTCGGTGGAGGGCCGCGTACGGTTTGACGGGGAAAAGCAGGAGACGCCGCCCGTCACGATTCAGCTGTATTGCAACGGACAGCTGCAAGCCGAACAGCGCGCAGATAAAGAAACGCATTGGACGTATTGTTTTTCCGATCTCCCGCTCATCGATTCCGAGGGAAACCGCAACCGCTATGAAGCGCGTCAGAGCCCGCTGCCGGGGTATCGCACAGAGCAGAAGGACGGCGATTTTCTGAACGAAAAACGAACGGAGGACAAACAGCTCAAAATCGTTGATGACCGCGGGATACCGGTCGCGGGCGCGGTGTTTTCCCTGCGGAGAGCTGCGGACGGCAGCCATGTGACAACGAGCGCCTCGGATGCAGCCGGCGTTTTGCACCTGTTCGGCTTGACCGTAGGCGATTATACACTTGCCAATCGGCGTGCCCCGTCCGGCATACGCGCGTACGTGGGGTACATGACGCTGTCGATCCGGGACCCCAATACCGCCTGCGGGGAAACGGAGCCGCTGCAGCTGTTCCTCAGAGACGATGACGGTGAGTCGGTATCGGAGGAAAAGATCGTGCTGCGGCGAAGCGCGCTGCCGAAAACGCCGCTCTTTACGGCATTGACGCTGACTGCCGCCGCGTTTCCTGCCGTGCTTTTTGCGATCCTGATCTGCCGCGTGATCAAACGCAGAAAAGCGTCCGTCGGAGAGATCCAGCACAGTTCAGGCGCAAGGATCGTCCGTTTCCCGTCCAAACGCCGCTGACAAGGCACACAGATATGGAAAAGCGGAGGCCGACAAGACCTCCGCAAGGAATTTATACTATAAAAACCGGGATTTTACAGCCCCATCTCCTCCTTGAGCTTTGCAAGCGCGTCGTCCACGGAAGGCGCGTTTTCTTTTGCATATTTTTCTTCGAGTTTCAGCGCCTCATCCACGGAGAAATTGTTCAGCTCGCTCATTGCGTTGGCTTCGTCAAGCATTGCGTTGGCTTTCTCTTCCATGCGTTCAAACGCACCCATCGCACCGTTGACCTTTTCCGAAGCGGAACTGAGCTCGTTGATCTTTTCCTGCGTTTTTGCGACCGTGACCTTGGCCTTGATGCTTTGACGGCGGCTCTTGAGCGTTTCGATGTCGCGGGCGAGCTTGTCATGCATCTCACGCATACGAACGGCGTTTTCATGCG
>HF985477.1:1565-2829 GCA_000432015.1 Clostridium sp. CAG:1024
GCATTGTCATGCGCAGCCGCATAGGCGGTCTTGAGCCCGGCGCCGGCGGCTTCCAGCTCCTGCTTGCGGGCGAGGAACACTCGCGCGTCCGTCTCGTTGCCCGCCTGCAACGCCTTGCGTGCAAGCGCGTCGTATTTGTCGACCTGCGCCTGGTTTTCGTCGGCAAGACGCATGGTGCGGGTCTCTTCCGCCATGACGCTTGCGGTCTCGCGTTTTACCTCGGCGAGATCGTCGGTCATCTCACGAAGATACTGGTCGATCATCTTCGCCGGATCCTCCGCCTTGTCGAGCAGAGCGTTGATGTTTGCCTTAATGATGTCGTTGAATCTGGATAGAATGCTCATGTTGCCTCTCCTTTATCTATACGTTTTTGCACCGGCGCATCTCATGAAAACCGGTGGGTAGCAGGGTTCTGCGCGACTGCGAACGCTCTGTCAGGGCTTCGGCGTCCCTTCATCGCTTTTATCCGTATCGTACTTTTTGGCAAGTTCCTCCGCTTCCAGATCGCCGAACGTCTGGATCGGCGTATTCAGGATCGTCTCGGTCTGCGCGGCCTCGCGGTTTTTCTGCTCTTTGTGCTTTTTCCACCAGACGAACAGAAGAATGACGAGAAGGATTGCGCCGAAAATGATCAGAACGATCGGCCAAGGGGAACGGTGAACCGTCATGATGCGCTCGGCCGCTTTTTCAAATGAGGTCGAAAAATACTGCTCGTCCGACATGCTTTTATCATAATAATAGGTGTCGAGGTAATCGAGCAGAATGTCCATCGCTTCCGCATCGATGACGGACTTGGCCGCCGAGCCGACAATGAGCCGATCCATATAGCGGCCGTTCGACTCAAAGAATACGAGTAGCAGATGCGCTTCGTCCGTGAACAGCGTGTCATATAGTGCGTCAGCGTAAGCCGCAAGCGCGTCTTGCGATGGAGCATCCGATCCGTTGATGCTGCCGGTCAGATAGAGATACGGCTGTACGCCCGTCGCACGGTAAAACTGTTTCATGCCGCGTTCGAGCGCCGTGCGGTTGGAGATCCAGCCGAGTTCGTCCGTGCAGTAGCCGGTCTCGTGGACAAGCCCTGCGGGGAGCGGCTCGCGCGCAACGGTGGAGACAGTGATCCCGCTGTCGGATGGAACGCTGCAGCCGGCTGCGGAGGAGCCGACGCAGGCAGTACAGCTTCCACCTGCGATCAGCAGAATGATGAGAAGAATGCAGATGACCGCAAGCGCAGTGCCGAGACTTGCAGACATGCAGCCGCAGCCGC
>HF985478.1 GCA_000432015.1 Clostridium sp. CAG:1024
AGCGTCCCATCCGCAATGCGCAGGACCCGTTCCCGCTCCATGCCGTCCTTTGCCTGCGCGATGTTCTGCTCGATCCGCTTTTGGCACCGGCCGATATAATGGCGGCGATATCCCAGGGCACACCAGGCCAGGAGCGCAAAGGTACCCACTGTCAGGCCATAGGAAAGAAACCCGTCCGTGCCCGCCGAGCGTCTGGCGAGGAGGTTGTCCAGCGCATAGAGGAAGACAACCGCGGCGACAAACGCCAGGATCCAGGTCCGCCGCGCAACCGCTCGCCGGAAACGATCGGTATGCGTCAGCGCATGCATGAGGCAGGCGACGGAGCCCTCCGGCGTGTTGTAGTATCTGATCTCCAACGCTTGCTTCCCTCCTCTCCACGGCCCGCGTTATAGCGTGTGGCTGCCGCGGTGATAGTCGTCCTCCACCCGGATGATATCGTCCAGTTCCGGGGTCGTAACCTCGATGAACCTGAAGTCCTCCAGCGCCCGTTGGCGATGCATGACAAACGGATAGTTTTTCATGATATCTCCAGGACCGACCTCCCGTTCCACAAAACGACCCTGCTCGTCCTGCGTCGTGTAGATGGCGCGTCCCTGCAGCACATAGAGCGTTTCCAGCTTCTTCTCATGGTACTGCAGGCTCACCGCATGTCCCTTTCTGATCAGCAGCTCGCGGACGGCATAGTGATCGTTGCAATCAATCCACTTTTCCGTTCCCCACGGCTTTTCGACAATTTCCCCGGATGGATATGGCGCTTGCATCTCTTCCTCCTCACAGCTTGGTTTTCACAAACTCGTTGATGTTCCGATAGCGGACATGCCGCGCGTCAATCCCGAACTTCAGGCTCAGCCGGTACGACGCCAGCTGCAGAAACGCCAGACCGACAAAAATGTTGAACCGGCTATCCGGCGCGGAGCAGCGGATATCCCCGCCATCCCGATTGGACACAACGCAAATGCGGTCGGTCAGGCGATTGCCCAGCAGGAATCGTCTGAGCCCCTCCCCAAAGTCGCGGGACGCCCCGTCGAGCGCATAGATCAGGAACACATCGTTTCCATCAACGCCCATTTCAAAGCCGTGCAAAAACTCTTCCAGCTCCTTGTGCGCCGCCTTGATATAGGCGCATTCCGTCACCTTCATGGCGAACTCCCGCGCCACCGCATAATGGTGCGCCGTTGCCGTTACCCAGAGCATGTTGTGCGCTTCCACCAGGCCCGTAAACCGCTCCATCTGCGCTTCCAGCTCTTCGGTATACCGCCGCAGGTGCGAAACGATGCCGCGTATTTCGGCAAGCTCAGCATCCAACCGCTCCTGATCGATGTATCCCTGCATCCGGGCGGCATGCAACCCGAACAGCAGCAGCGACAGGACCGTGCAACTGACGCCCTTGGTCTTGGAATTCCAGTTCTCCTCGCCGCAGCCGATGTTGATGTGCGCATCCGCCTCTCTTGCGATCAGGCCGTCGTCGTTACCGGTCAGCCCCACCGTGATGCACTTCCCCTTCGCCGCGCGCTGCGCCTTCACCACGAGCGCGGAGTTGCCGACCTGAGAAATGAATATCGCCAGATCATCTTTTTGCAGATGATGCTGCGTCGATAGAAATTCCACAGGATGGTATACGGAAACCGACAGACCGTAGTCCGTTAAAAACGGCTCCGCCATCTTGCCGGAATTGAAAGAAGATCCACAGCCTACGATGAACAGGCGCCGAAACGCCGGATGGGCCGGATGGCGATAGCCGTCCAGCAGGCCGATGAGCAGCTCCTGCTCCTGATACAGATAATCCCGCATGGTGTTCATGATGCTCCTCCCGCAAAACGCACTCGCAGTTCTTTTTGGTTTTGTTTTGTTTTATTTTATCCGATTGTTCTGCGCATTTCAATAGCATTGGTTTGGATTTGTATTTAATTGTGCATTATTTCTGCATATAATCGTACCTTTTCCTGTTTTTCTCTTGGAAAATACTCCGGATTTTGTTTCTTTTTGGAACTGTTTATACTGTAAAAAACTTCTTCAGGATTGACATTGCCTTCGAAGACGGGCTAAAATAGTAATCAAGTCCCTAAATGTTTACGCCCGCACGGGCGCCGGAGGTTATACATGCTGATACAACGCACAATGGGGCCGCATCAGGCCGAGCAAAAAGGGGAGGCGCCAAACGCCAGGCACCACGGGATTTCCGTTTCGCCCGGAATTGCAATCGGCCCCGCCTATTTTTTCCAGCCGCTCGAATATGAGATTGCCGAAGCGCATTGCACGGCCGCCGAAAAGGACGAACAGCTTCAACTGTTTGAAAAAGCGCACGCGGCTGCCCTGGACGAACTGGACGCCATTTTTGCCTCCTTTGACGACGCGCAAAAGGATAAGGCTGAAATCTTCCGTGCGCACAAGGAGCTTTTGCAGGACGATGCTCTGCTTGGCGACATCCGCGACGGCATCTCTTCGAAGCTGTATACGGCGGAGTGCGCCGTGGACATGGCCTTTCGGGAATACATTGCGCTGTTCGCCGAAATGGAGGACCCCCTCTTTTCGGGACGTGCCGCAGACTTGCGGGATTTGCGCAGCCGCCTCCTCCGGCTGCTGCGCGGCGATGAGCAGAAGAGCCTCAGCCATCTTCCGGGCAGCGTGATCCTGGTGGTGCACGACCTCTTGCCGAGCGATACGGCCACGCTGGATCGCGAGCATGTACTTGGAATCGTTGCCGAGATCGGTGGCGC
>HF985479.1:0-183 GCA_000432015.1 Clostridium sp. CAG:1024
GAACGCGCGCCGTTGAAGGCAAAGGGACTGATCGTGTCCGCGACAGAGGCCTGCGCTGCAAAGGAGGTTCCCCAGAAGAAGGCGGCCAGCAGCAGCAACAAGCTGCCCTTGAGATGTTTCATAAACCTTGCGTCTCCGTATCCGGCGGCTGTGCCGGATGATTCTTGCGGTATTATTTTCTTT
>HF985479.1:231-3404 GCA_000432015.1 Clostridium sp. CAG:1024
GATCGTGCCGGGCTTTGCCTTCCGCTCGCCGCTTGCGTCGAGGCCGGACAGCTTTCGTATCTCGTCGCGAAGCCGCGCGGCCTGCTCAAACTCCAATTCGCGCGCGCATTGCTGCATCTGCTCCGTGAGCAGCGCGATGCGATCCTGACGTTCCTCGTCGGAGAGCGCGGATTCGTCCGTTTTTGCTTTGGTGGAGATCACGAGCTTTTCGTGGACGGCCTTTTTCACACTCTGCGGGGTAATGCCGTGCGCTTCGTTATAGGCCTGCTGCTTTGCGCGGCGCCGGTTCGTTTCGTCAATGGCGCGCTGCATGGAAGGCGTGATCTCGTCCGCGTACATGATGACGCGGCCCTCGACGTTGCGTGCGGCGCGGCCGATCGTCTGCACAAGGCTGGTGGTCGAGCGGAGAAAGCCCTCCTTGTCCGCATCGAGAATGGCGACGAGGCCGACCTCCGGCAGATCGAGTCCCTCGCGCAGCAGGTTGATGCCGACCAGCACGTCGAACTCGCCGAGCCGCAGGTCGCGGATAATCTCCATGCGCTCCAGCGTGTCGATGTCTGAGTGCATGTAGCGCACGCGAACGCCCATGCCGTCGAGGTATTCCGTCAGGTTTTCCGCCATGCGCTTTGTGAGCGTGGTCACAAGCGTGCGAAGCCCCCGTTCCGCCAGCACGCGCACCTCGGAGAGCAGGTCGTCGATCTGCCCCGTGACCGGGCGCACGCTGATCTCGGGATCCAAAAGACCCGTGGGGCGAATGATCTGCTCCGCCACCTGCGCGGCCTCGGACAGCTCATAGTCGCCGGGCGTCGCGGACACGCAGATCATCTGCGGGATGCGGCCGCGGAATTCGTCGAATTTGAGCGGACGGTTGTCGAACGCGGACGGGAGGCGGAAGCCGTATTCGACGAGCGCTGCCTTGCGCGCACGGTCGCCGCGGTACATGGCGCCGATCTGCGGGAGCGTGACGTGCGATTCGTCCACAAAGAGCAGAAAATCCTTCGGAAAATAGTCGATGAGCGTAAACGGCGGTTCGCCCGGCCTTCTGCCGTCAAAATAGCGGCTGTAGTTCTCGATGCCGCTGCAAAAGCCGATCTCACGCATCATTTCCAGATCGTATTCCGTGCGCTGCGAAAGCCGCTGCGCCTCGACGAGCTTGCCGTCGCGGGTCAGCTCCTCGACGCGGAGCGCACAGTCCCGTTCAATCTCCTCCATGGCGGCCATGAGCTTTTCGTGGCTCGTCGCGTAGTGCGAAGCGGGGAAGACCGCGACGTGCGCGCGGTCGCAGAGAATTTCGCCCGTGACAGGCGACACCTCGCTGATGCGGTCCACCTCGTCCCCGAAGAACTCGATCCGCAGCGCCTTGTCCGACCAGTTCGCGGGGAAAATGTCCAGCACGTCGCCGCGCACGCGGAAGGTCCCGCGCGTAAAATCATAGTCGTTGCGCTGAAACTGGATATCGACGAGACGCTTGACCACCTCGTCGCGGGCGATCTCCATGCCGCGGCGCAGAGAGATGGACAGTTTCAGGTATTCTTCCGGATCGCCGAGCGCGTAAATGCAGGATACGGACGCCACGATGATGACGTCTCGGCGCTCGTTCAGCGCACAGGTCGCGCTGTGGCGCAGCTTGTCGATCTCGTCGTTGATGTCCACGGTCTTTTCAATGTAGGTGTCCGACGCGGGGATATATGCCTCCGGCTGGTAATAGTCGTAATAAGAAACGAAGTACTCCACAGCGGAATCCGGAAAAAACTCCTTGAACTCGGCGCAGAGCTGTGCGGCGAGCGTCTTGTTGTGCGCGATGACGAGCGTGGGCTTCTGCACGCGCTCGATGACCTTCGCCATGGTGAAGGTCTTGCCGCTGCCGGTCACGCCGAGCAGCACCTGCGTTTTGTCGCCGCGGAGAACACCCTGTGACAGCGCGTCGATGGCTTCGGGCTGATCGCCGCAGGCGGAGAAGGGGGATACGAGCTTAAATTCGTTCATTGCTTTGTGTTCGCGGCAGACCGCCGCGCGGGTCCGGGGTTACAGGGAAACGGAAAACGGCGTTTCCAGTGCGAGCTGCGCGGAAAGCCGGCGGTAAAACTCGTTCTGGAACGCGAGACGATCCTGCCAGAGCGCGCGGGCTGTCGCAGTGGAGACGGGGGCGTTCTCGCAATGCCGCAGATGCGCCTGCGCCTTTGCAACGAAGGCTCGCTGCGCATCCGCATCGAGCGTCGAAAAACCGACGCGCTCGAGCTGCTCATACACGCGGTATACGTCGAACCGGTCGAGATTGTCGCAGTCCCCGATCGAGCATGCGAGCGGACTGCGTTCGCCGGGAAAGCCGGACACATCGTCCACATGGATGGCGATGCCGAACAGCAGCGCCTCGCGATCCGCATCCGGCAGCGCCAGCGTCTCGACAAAGGGACGCGCAAGCGCCGCGCTGCGCCTGCCGTGGCCGCGCCAAGCTGCCTCGTCCGGCATGACCTCCGAATAGGCAAGGTCGTGCAAAAGGCAGCCGACGACGAGCGCATCCTCGGAGAGACCCTCCGCGCGCGCGATCCTGCGGCCGAGCTCTGCCACGCGGAGCGTGTGCCGGAAGCGGTAACTGCGGGCTGCGGCGTCCATTGCATCGGACGACAAAAAGCGCTCGCGGAGAAAATCGAGCGCTTGCGCCTGCACGGGCGAGCATTTCACGGCCGTCATGCTTCGTCCGGGACCTCGTAGATGACGGTCTTGCCGTCCACACGGTGCGCATAGATATATTCGCGCTGCTTCTCGTGGAAGGGATGCTTGTCGTAGACCGCGACTGCGTCCATGTCACGGAACGTGCAGGTGAGCGCAAGATCGTAGCTGCGGCTGCCGTTGTGCCAGATGTCCGCGCCGGTCTCCATGGACAGGATCTCGGGGATCACGCCCTCCATGGAGTGGAGCTTTTGGATGACGGTCGGCAGGCATTCTTCGGGATCGCGAAACTTGAACAGAACGATGTACTTCAGCATGGGACGAACACTCCTTTTCAGTCTATGATGGATCGCTGGTGGGAACGGGGTTCACACGTCGGCGGTTTGCCCGGCCGCCGCCTCCTTGGAGAAGGAGCGGTAAATGGCCAGCAGCAGCGCGTCCGTGTCCTTTCTTGCACCGGTCTTGACGGCCGCATCCACACCCGAAAAGGCGAGCACGGCGGT